>NZ_JAPSIW010000582.1 GCF_031178505.1 Streptomyces sp.
ACCCTCGCCCCCGGTGCGACGGTGAGCTTCGGGGTCCAGGGGACCCACAGCGGTGCGAACCCCTCCCCCACGGCCTTCACCCTCAACGGCGACGCCTGCGCCTGACCGTCGCCGTGCGGGGCACGGGCGGACCCCCCCGGCCGGGCCCCGCCGGCCACCCCCGCCCGCGGTTCGTCATCCGGCCCGGGCGGGGCACCTCGGCCGCGGAACCGGGCGCGGGCCTCGTGCGGGTGGAATCGCGCCGCATGGCCGGGAGGCGCCGCTGGGGAGAGGGGCTGGCGCGCTGCCGCTCGGGCGTGATCCGATGCGTACACGCCAATAGTGCGCGCGGGGGAACCCCCGGCCGGCCCCGCCGCGCACGGCCGGCGGAGGGTGCGGCGCGGGGCGCGTGGCATGCGGATACGGCCTTCCGGACCGGGGCTTCACGATTTCTCCGCGACGCCTTCACGGGGTGCGCACTTTCGGCCGCCGGCCGCTGCGGAGGCTGCCG
This sequence comes from Streptomyces sp., assembly GCF_031178505.1. Taxonomy (GTDB): domain Bacteria; phylum Actinomycetota; class Actinomycetes; order Streptomycetales; family Streptomycetaceae; genus Streptomyces; species Streptomyces gulbargensis. The sequence continues at coordinate 491 of NZ_JAPSIW010000582.1, forward strand.
GCGGGGAAGACGGCGGGTCGCGGCGCTGCCTAGCCTCCCGGGCCATGCGATCATTCCTCACGCGACGCCTCGGGCTCACCGCCGTCCTCGCCCTCTGCCTCGCTCTGTTCGGCCTGGCCCCGTCCGCGAGCGCGGCGGCCCCGGCCGCCGCGCAGCTGACGTTCAGCACCAGCGCCGCCACGACCACCCCGGGCGGCTCCGTGGAGCTCTCGATGACGCTCACCAACAACAAGACCTACGACATCTGGTTCGTCTACCAGACCATCGACCCGACCTGGCTCACCAACCAGCGCCCGGACCTGAAGTACGCGTTCACCGGCTGTACCCTGACCGGCCCGAGCGGCAGCAGCGCCTGCTCCGGCACCGGCCCGGCCGACCTGGGCGCCAACTACGGGGCCACCATCCCGCCCGGCCAGAGCCGCACCGTCACGCTGACCCTCCAGGTCGCCGCCGACTCCGGCTGCAACGGCAACATCGGCTTCTACTCGTACTTCTACGCCGAGTTCAGCGACAGCTCGAACGTCAGCGGCGGCCCGGTCCACACCCCCGAGACGCGCGTCCTCTGCGCCTGACGCCCCGACTCCGGGCCGGTACGGGTCCATGATCCGGCCAAGGACCGTTCGTCCGACCGGTCCGGACCTCTGACTGTTCCACCGGCGGCTCCCCGGGCCCGCCGGTGGAACTTTTTCCCGCCCCGCTTGGCCGGGAGGGCCCCGGGCGGCCGGCGCGGGCGGGCCTTCGGGGCCCGTCCGGCCGGCGTGCGGACGCCGGAGCCGGACCGCGATTTTCCGCCAGCTTGAGCAGCACGACCACGAAAGCTCCACAGATACCTCACCATTTGACGCGACGGACGCGTGGGCGACCGGCCTTCGAGGGGGATGCCGGCGTCGCACGAGGGGGTGCGCCCGCTCCGCGGAGCCATGACCACCCCTGTGCTCCGGGAGGGGACACCCACCGCATGAAGCGGATATCAGGCACCACCTTGCTCGCCACGGGCGCGCTGCTGGCCGGACTCGTCCTGCCGGGAACGGCGGCCCGCGCCGCCGCGCCGGAACCGCGCGTGGACCTGCGGGTCCTGGTCGTCTCCGACGGCGGCCCGGCCACCGAGGCCATCGCCGCGGAACTGGACGTGGCGGGCACGCCGTACACCCAGATCGACCTCACCCGCGCCGACCGTCCGGTGATCGACGCCGGATACCTCGCGGACACCGTCGACGGCCGGCCCCGGGCCAAGTTCCAGGCGGTCGTCCTGCCGAACGACAACCCGTTCCCGGCCCACTCGCCCGAGATGGCGGCGCTCGCCTCGTACGAGCGGACCTACGGCATTCCGCAGGTCGACGCCTACACCTACGCCCGGCCCGAGGCGGGGCTCCAGTACCCGGTGTACGGCGGCTACTCCGGCAGCCTCGACGGAGTGACCGCCCAGGTCACCGCCGCCGGCCGCTCCGGCCCCTTCGGCTACCTGGACGGCGCGGTTCCCTTCGAGGACAACTCGCCGACCGTGGGCGAGAGTTACGCCTACCTGTCGAACCCGGTCACCGGCGCGGACTTCACGCCGTACGTCCAGGCGACGATCCCCGGCACCACCCGGCGGGGCTCGCTGGTCGGCGAGTACCGCCACGACGGGCGGCGCGAGCTCGTCGTCACCTTCGTCTACAACCGCTACCAGCAGCAGTACCGGCTGCTGGCCCGCGGCATCGTGGAGTGGATGACCGGCGGCGTGCACCTGGGGGCCTCCCGCAACTACTTCGCCGTCCACGTCGACGACGTCTTCGCCGCCGACGACCGCTGGAACTCGGTCCTCAACTGCACCCCCGGCGACGTCGACTGCACCGACCCGAACGCCACCCCCGACCCGATCCGGATGACACCGGCCGACGTCGACCACGCCGCCGGCTGGCAGGCCGCGCGCGGCTTCACCCTCGACATGGCGTACAACGGCGCGGGCAGCGTGGACCACCGGGAGGACAACGGCGGGGCCGATCCGCTCGCCGACCGGTTCCTCGCCCGCCGCGACGAGTTCCGCTGGATCAACCACACCTACACCCACGCCTTCCTCGGCTGCGAGCAGGACACCACCGTCGTGCCCTGGCGGTGCGCCACCCGCCCGGACGGTTCCGTGAAGTGGGTGAGCCGCGAGGACGTCTCCGACGAGATCGCGCTCAACCGCGTCTGGGGCCAGGTCGCCGGGCTCCCCCTCGACAACGGCGAACTCGTCACCGGTGAGCACTCCGGGCTGCGCGTCCTGCCGCAGCAGCCCGTCGACAACCCTTATCTGGGCCCCGCGCTCGCCGACAACCGCGTCACCTGGCTCGCCTCGGACAACTCCCGGGAGAGCGGCGGCCAGCGGCGGGTCGGGCCGGCCACCACCGTCCCCCGGTACCCGATGAACGTCTTCTACAACGCGGGCCGGGCGGCCGAGCAGGTCGACGAGTACAACTGGATCTACACCAGCCGCGCCCAGGGCGGCAGCGGCATCTGCGAGGACAACCCGGCGACCACCACCTGCCTGCCGGCCCCGCTCGACCCGGCCACCGGGTACGCCGGCCACATCGTGCCGGTGGAGCGGCGGATCGCGCTCGGACACGTCCTCGCCAACGACCCGAAGCCGCACTTCATCCACCAGTCGAACCTCGCCGAGGACCGCATCGCCTACCCCGTCCTCGACGGTGTGCTCGACTCCTACGACGCCTTGTTCACCCCGGCGGCCCCCGTCGTCAACCTGCGGATGCGGGACATCGGGCGGGAGCTCCAGCGGCGCGAGGCCTGGCAGACGGCCGTCCGGGACGGGCGGGTCACCGCCTACCGCGTCGGCACCACGGTCACCGTCGAGGGCCCCGCCGGCCTGGACGTCCCGGCCACCATGCCGGAGGGCACCCTGCGGGCCGGCTCCGCCTTCGGGGAGTCGTACGCGGGCACGCGCTCCGGCTGGACCGCCCTCACCACGGCCCCGCTCGGCCTGGCGCTCCCCGCGCTCCCCGCGCCCGCCGCGGCCCCGGCCGGCGGCGCCGGCGGCGCCGCCCCCGCCGCCGTCCCGGCTCCCGCGCCGCCCGTCCGGGTCCCCGAGGGCGTCACCGCCCCGGTCCCGCCCGGCGCCGGCGGCTGATCGCACCGCCCCGCGTCCCGGCCGCCCACCCGCGGCCGGGACCGGCATCACCACCCCCACCACGGCCGTGGAGCACACACCCATGCACATACCCCAGGGCGTCCGGCCCGACGGCGCCCCGCGCGTCACCCTCCTCACCGAAGGCACGTACCCGCACAGCCACGGCGGGGTGAGCGTCTGGTGCGACCAGCTCGTCACCGGGATGCCCGACATCCGGTTCGACGTCATCGCCGTCACCGGCACCGGCCGGGAGCCTCTGGCGTGGGAGCCGCCCGCCAACGTGGGGAATGTGCTGTCCGTACCGATGTGGGGTACGCCGCCGCCCGGCCACGCGCCACGGGGCCGGTCCCGCAAACGGCTGGCCGCCACGTACGAGACGTTCCTGGAGGCGCTGCTCGACCCGGCCGCCGAGCACCGCTTCGGCCCCGCCCTGCACGGCCTGGCGCGGGCCGCCGCCGACGGGCTGCTCGGCCCCTTCCTCCGCGGCGACACGGCGATATCCGTCCTCACCTCCGTCTGGCGGCGGCCCGGGCTCGCCGTCCGCGAGGCGCGGCCGACCGTGCACGACGCCCTCACCGCCACCGCCCTCCTGGAGCACGCCCTGCGCCCGCTGGCCGCGCCGCCGCCGACCGAGGGGGTCGCGCACGCCGTCAGCGGCGGCGTCGCCGTCCTGCCCGGGCTCGCCGCGCTCGAACGCCACGGCGTGCCGCTGCTCCTGACGGAACACGGGGTCTACCTGCGCGAGCGCTACCTCGGCTACCGCACGGCCCCCTACCGCTGGCCCGTCAAGACCGTGATCCTCGGCTTCTTCCGGCTGCTCGCGGAGGAGAGCTACCGGCGGGCGGCCCTCATCACCCCCGGCAACCGCTACAACCGGCTGTGGGAGGAGGAGGGCGGCGCGGACCCGGCGGCCATCCG
>NZ_JAPSIW010000583.1 GCF_031178505.1 Streptomyces sp.
CGCCGCCCTCCTCGTGCTTGCCGCTGTGGAGCGTACGACCTCACACGGGTTTCTGCGGCTCATGGGTCGCAGGTAAGCACTACTCCGCGGTATGGTTCTGGCTGCACTGAACTGCTAGGAGTAAAAAATGCGACGGACGTCGGTGGAGCTCTTCGCGGGCGGGGGCGGGCTGGTCCAAGCCAGCACGAACACCGGCTTCCGGCACCTGCTGCTGAACGAGTTCGCGAAGAGGGCGTGCGAGACGCTTGAGGGCAATCGCTTCGAGGCGTTTCCGGCGGACGTCGATTCCGATGTGCTGGCCAAGTGGCTGGACCAGATCGATGAGCAACGCGCGGAGGGCCTCGAAGCCGCAGGCGCCGTTGAGCGGCCCTTGTACCCTCCCCTGGTCACCGGCGACGTCCGAGGGTTGGACATGCGCTTCCTCAGGGATCGAGATGTTGACCTTCTGGCCGGCGGGCCACCATGCCAACCGTTCAGCCTTGGTGGAGTCGCGAAGGGTGACGAGGACGAGCGGAACATGTTCCCGGAGATGTTCCGGGCGGTTCGTGAGATCCGTCCCAAGGCCGTCATCTGTGAGAACGTCCGTGGGCTCCTTCGTCCGTCCTTCAATCCCTACTTCGAGTACATCAAGCGCGAGCTGTCCCTTCCGTTCGTGAAGCGCCGAAAGGGTGCCACGTGGCAGAAGCACGACCACGCGTTGCGGGAGCGGCTCGACGCGAAGGACACCGATCCGGCGGAGACCTACGAGGTCACGCAACACGCCGTGAACGCCGCCGACTACGGGGTGCCGCAGATCCGCAACCGGGTGATCCTCCTGGCGTTCCGCGCTGACCTGGGCGTGGACCCGGATCTGGTCAAGCGCGCTGTCGCGCGCACCCACTCCCATGCGGCCCTCGCGCGGACGATCCTCGATGGCTCCTACTGGGACCGCCACAAGCAGGCAGGCGCCAGGATTCCGAAGCGCGTCATCGATCTGGTGACCTCGCGCTACGCGAATGAGCAGCTGTCGTTCGAGAGCGGGGATGAGGAGCTCCAGCCATGGCTCACCCTTCGAGACGCGGTAATGGGGCTCCCCAAGATCAACACCAGCATGTTGGACAAGACGACGGAACAGGGCGGATTCCCCGACCACATCGGGTGGCCCGGAGCCAGGATCTACGACGGGCACACGCCCAACGAACTCGACCGACCGGCCAAGACCGTCAAGGCCGGGGTGCACGGTGTGCCCGGTGGCGAGTCGGTCATGCAGCTCGACAACTTGGTGCGTGACGAGAAGACCGGCCAGTTGCGCCCCGAGCACCGCTACATGACCGTGCGCGAGACTGCCCGGGTCATGACATTCGGCGATGACTGGAGCATGGCGGGCCCGCGTGGTGAACGCATGAGGCAGCTGGGCAACGCGGTTCCCGTGAAGCTGGGCGAGGTGTTCACCAGCGCAGTCGCGAAAGCCCTCGACGACGCGGAACGTCGCTCATGAACGACGCCGCCGAGTCCCGGCAAATGGGCTGGAGGGACAAGCCGCCGCCCGAGAGGGCCTGGCGGGGACGGCAGGGACGGACGAGGAAGGCGATCGTCGCCGAACAGGATCGTGCCGCGGGTGGTCGGGAGGGCCGCTATGTCAAGCGCAAGGACGGCGACTACGCGTTGGCCTCGATCACGCTGAAATTGTTGCCCAGGACTCGTCGGATCAGGGCCTACCTCCGCTGGTCGGAGGACGGGCGTTCGCCCGCCCTGTATGTCGGGGAAGTGGAGCACCTGACGCGTGCGGCGAATCTCGAACAGGCTTGGCGGATCGCCAAGGACCGGGGATTGGTTGGAGAGCGTCCTCTCCCGGAAGGGTCGTGGGCTTCGTCCCCTGCCACGCGGTCAACAATGCGCGGGAACCGAGGCCGCGACACGGCACCGGAACTACGTATCCGCTCACTGCTGCACCGCGAGGGTCTGCGCTACCGAGTATCGGCGCGGCCGCTTCCCGGGGTGCGGCGAACCGCCGACCTCGTCTTCACCCGCGCCCGTGTCGCCGTCTTCGTGGACGGGTGCTTCTGGCACGGGTGCCCCGATCACTGCCGCCCAGCACGCACGAACAGTGACTTCTGGCGCGCCAAGATCGACGCAAACCGGGCCAGGGATGCCCAGACCGACCAGTTCCTGGCAGAGGCGGGATGGCGCGCCATCAGAATTTGGGAGCACGAGGATCCCGTACAAGCGGCGGGCCGGGTCGCCGCGGCCGTTCGCGACTTTGCGGCACGGAGTGATCACAACGTTCCGTGATTCAGAAGATCGTCGATGGCGTCGGAGGCCCGGCGCAGGACGATACGCCCGTCGCCGTCGCTGAACGCGAGCAGGTCGTCCCCAACGTTGATGCCGGCCTCGGCCAACAGCCCCAACGGTAGTTCGACGCGTCCATCGGGCTCTACGGATACCTCGGCGGGTTCACGGATCACGGGAGGAGTCTCCCAAGGACCGCCGGCGTCTGCCACCGACGCTGCGGATCGTCGGGGGATCTTGCGATTGCGACGGTTGGCGGCTGGATCCCGCAACGTGCCGTAGACCCTCAAGTGGATGGAGTGGCAGGAAACTTACCGCCGATTGTCAGTGGCGCCCTCTACCCTCTTCATCACGCGTACGGCTCTACCCGAGCCGCGCGCCGAAACGCTGCCCGCGGCAGGGCTTCCTTCGGCGTGCCCACGCGAGACGAGGACAGGGGGTCCACCTATGAAGATCACTCCTTCCGCGCGTGTGCTGCGCATGCTCGGTGAGATCGAGTTCGACGAGTGGCAGTGCATCGCGGAGCTGATCGACAACGCCTTCGACGACTTCACGGAGATCCATCGATCCGGGACCCCCTGGGCGGGCGGGTATCGCGTCAGCGTCGAGCTCCCCGACTCCGCGCAGGGCCAGCTCGTGATCACCGACACCGGTCGCGGCATGACGTACGACCGGCTGGAGCGGGCCGTGCGGGCCGGCTGGTCGGGTAACGACATGCACGACAAGCTCGGCCTCTTCGGCATGGGGTTCAACGTCTCGACGGCGCGGCTCGGCAAGCGCACGCGCGTCCTCACCACGCGCCAGGGCGACACCGAGTGGATCGGTGTGGAGATCGACCTGGACCGCATCGGGGACGACTTCGAGGCCGAGGACATCACGGAGCCGAAGGCCGATCCCAACGAGCACGGCACGCGTATCGTCATCAGCCGCCTGCATCCCACGCGCGCGCGATGGCTGCAGAAGAACGGCTCGGCCCTGCGTAACATCCTGGGACAGGTCTACTCCTGGATCTTCCTGAACCGTCCGTTCGAGCTGTGGGTCGGCGGCTTCCAGGTGAAGCCTGTCCGACACTGCCGTTGGGGAGACGACCGCTCGGTCCTCTACAACAACAAGGAGCGCATTCCCGCCTACATCGAGATCGACCAGAAGCTGGAGAACGGTCTCGCCTGTGGTGACTGCGGACAGTGGCAGCTCACTGATCGCGACGCCTGCGAGGACTGCGGGAGCGATCGGCTCACCGTTCGTGAGCGCCGGGTGCACGGGTGGCTCGGCATCCAGCGTTACATGCACAAGCACGATTATGGAATCGACTTCCTGCGCAACGGCCGCAAGATCCTCCGCTGGGACAAGCAGCTGTTCACCTGGCGCAACCCTGACGGAGCGGTGGGCAACGAGGAGCCGGAGTATCCGGTGGACCTCGCCCACCAGGGCGGCCGCATCATCGGGGAGATCCACCTCGACCACGTCCCGGTCACGTACCAGAAAGACGCCTTCGAGTACGGCGACCGCAGCTGGCGCTCGGCCGTCGAAATCGTAAGGGGGGTCGCACCGCTGCTGCCCCAGCGCGCGGCGAACCTTGAGTACGAGGAGAACACCAGCCCGCTCGCGCTCCTCTTCAAGGGATACCGTCGTAACGACGCCGGTCTGCGGTACCTGGTCCCGGGAGACGGCCGCAAGCCGATCCACGACGACACCCGTCGGTGGGGACATGAGTTCCACCGGGGCAACCCCGACTACCAGACCGATGAGCGCTGGTGGCAGGCGGTCGTGGACCACGAGGCGACCAAGAGCAGGGGCAAGAACGCGAAGGCGGCCGCCGTCACCCCGGGAAAGCCCGACGAGGCGGCCGTGATGGAGGCGCTTGGTTTCGACGGCGCGGAGATCGGCAGTCCGAGTTCCCCCGCGACCGGTCCGGACGAGACGAAGCCCGGTGCCCAGGCGCAGCCCCCGAAGGACGGCGAGTCCGCTCCCGCCGCGCCGACCCCAGAGAAGCGGAAGGAGACGCGGCAGGAACGCGTCACGCGCTACATGGAGAACTCGACCACCTATCCGTCCCTGAGCCGCTCCTTCGGCCACCCGCGCGTCGGCTTCGTCGAGGTCGAGGCGCGTCGGCTCACGACGGTGGGAAGCCTGACCGACGAGAACCTCCACCCCACTCCCGTCCTGCTGGACCAGCGCGGCGGCAACACTCTCGTGGCGTTCCTCGACCTCGATCATCCGATCTTCCAGAGGTTCGGAGC
>NZ_JAPSIW010000584.1 GCF_031178505.1 Streptomyces sp.
GAGCGGGGATGATCCTCACCTACTGGGCGACCGAGGCCGCCCGCATGATCGGACGCTGACCGCGCCCCGGAGGTCGTGCCGGGCTCCGCACAGCCCGGCGCGACCACGTGCGGGACCGGGGGGTGGTGTCCCGCCGATCGGGCCGGGGGAGGAAGCCGGCGCGATCGGCGGGACACCACCCGGGGGGCGGGCCGGGGGTTACTTCTCGGCCTTGAGCATCTCCGCCAGGCGGGAGAGGCCGTCCGCCGCGTGGCCCTCGGCGATCGAGCGGTCCAGCAGGGCCTGGAAGGGCTCGAACAGCTCGGAGCTGACGCCCTGGGCGGCGAAGGTCTCCAGGAAGTTCGGGAACGCCGACTGGTTCACCGCCAGGCTCGACACGTCGGTGAGGTGCTCACCGGAGTCGATCGCCTGGGCGATGCCCGGGACGATCCCCAGCATGGCCTGGATCCACTCGACCAGCGGGCCGCTGAACTCCTCGGCGCGGATGTTCTCCGTGCGGACCAGGGCGAGCGCCTGGACCACACCGATGATCATGCCGTACATGCCGGTCAGCAGACCGAGGTCGTGCAGGGCGGCGAAGCCCGGGTCCGTGCCGGTCCAGCGGGTGCCGCCGAGGGCGGCCAGGGTCGCCTCGTGCTCCTTGTACGCCTCCTCGTCACCGCTGTAGAAGACGTACGCGTGGGGGCCGGCGATCATCTGCGGGACGGCCATGATGCCGCCGTCCACGTAGCGGGCACCGCGCTCCGTGACCTGCTCGGAGAGCGCGCGGGCCTGCGCCGGGGTGCCGTTGGTGAGGTTGACGACGGTGCGGCCCGCCAGGGACTCGGGAAGCGTGGCGAGCAGCTCGCCGACGTTGTCGTTGGTCAGCAGGCAGAGGATGACCAGCGGGCTGGCCTCGACGGCCTCCGTGGCCGTGTCGGCGGGCTTGGCGCCCTGGGCGACGAGCGGGCCGGTCTTGGAGGCGGACCGGTTCCACACGGTGACCTCGTGGCCGGCCTTCAGGAAGGCCGAGGCCAGGGCGCTCCCCATCAGGCCGAGGCCGAGGACGGAGACGCGGGCAGCCGGGGTGTTCTCAGGCATGGGACATGACTCCAGTGACGAGAGTGAGGGGGAGGAGCCGCCCTCGCGGCTCGTTTCGATCATCGTCGGGGGCGTCTTGCCCCACAAGTACCGACTTTTCCCTCAGGAACGCACCGATTGGTAAGGAACGGCGGGGCGGCGCACCCTGGAGAAGTACGAGCGCCGACAGGTACCTCGCCGGAGGTGGTCCTCATGATGCACACCCTCGTGGGATGGCATGTGGAGATGGAGTTCAAGGAGGAGGGCGACCGGACGCGGGCGGCGGCCATGGTGCGGCTCACCGACGGTACGGAGTTCCGTGCCCACGGAACGGCGAATCGACACCCCTCCGACCCCGAGCAGTTGCGGGTGGGGGAGGAGATCGCCGGGGCGCGGGCCCTCATGGACCTCGCCTCCCAGCTGCTGCAGAAGGCGCACACGGAGATCGACGAGGTCTCCGGACGGACCTCGCACCCGATTCCCCGCTGATCCCCGCACGGGCCGGACACGCCGTCGTACGGCCCCCTCACGCGCGTCCGGGGGTGCGGCGGGACGCCGGAAGGCCCCGGTACGGATCACGCGGTCCGTACCGGGGCCTTCCGGTCCCGTGTCGTGCGGGTGGGTGTCAGAGGCGCTCGGGGGTGCGGATGCCCAGGAGGGCCATGCCCCGGTGGAGCGTGCGGGCGGTCAGCTCGCACAGGAACAGACGGTTCTCCACCTGCTCCGCCGTGTCCGCCTTCAGGACCGGGCACTCCGAGTAGAACGTCGTGTACAGCGACGCCAGCTGGTAGAGGTAGGAGGCCAGCTTGTGCGGCGCGTACTCGGCGGCGGTCTCGGCCACCAGCTCGCCGAAGGCGTCCAGGTGCAGGCCGAGCGCGCGCTCCGAGGGCGCGAGCGCCAGCTCCGGGTGCGCGGCCGGCTTCGCGTCCCCGGCCTTGCGGAGGATCGACTGGATCCGGGCGTACGCGTACTGCAGGTACACCGAGGTGTCGCCGTTCAGCGAGACCATCTGGTCCAGGTCGAACTTGTAGTCGCGGGCCGCCGAGGTCGACAGGTCCGCGTACTTCACCGCGCCGATGCCCACCTGGGCGCCGCGCTCGGCGATCTCGTCCTCGGTGAGGTCCTGGGCCTTCTCGCGGACCACGGCCGAGGCGCGGTCGATCGCCTCGTCCAGCAGGTCCACGAGCCGGACCGTCTCGCCCTCACGGGTCTTGAACGGCTTGCCGTCCTTGCCGAGGACCGTGCCGAAGGCCAGCTGGACCGCCTTCACGTCCTCGTTCAGCCAGCCGGCCCGGCGGGCGGTCTCGAAGACCATCCGGAAGTGCAGTGCCTGCCGGGCGTCCACCACGTACAGCAGGGTGGACGCCTTGAGGTTCTGCACCCGGTCCCGGATCGCCGACAGGTCGGTCGCCGCGTATCCGAAGCCACCGTCCGACTTCTGGACGATCAGCGGGGTCGGGTTGCCGTCCGGGCCCTTGATGTCGTCGAAGAAGACGCACAGCGCGCCCTCGGAACGGACCGCGACGCCCGACTCCTCCAGGAGCCGGCAGGTCTCGTTCAGCATGTCGTTGTAGCCCGACTCGCCGACGATGTCCTCGTCCCGGATGTCCATGTCGAGCTTCTCGAAGACGGAGAAGAAGTAGATCTTCGACTCGTCGACGAACCGCTGCCAGGTGGCGAGGGTCCCCGGATCGCCGGCCTGGAGGTCGACCACCCGGCGCCGGGCCCGGGTCTTGAACTCCTCGTCGGCGTCGAACAGCCGGCGGGCAGCCTTGTAGAGGCGGTCCAGGTTGGACATCGCCTCCTCGCCGGTGACCTCGGCGTCCTTGTGGTCCAGCTCGTGCGGGTGCTCCTCCAGGTACTGGATGAGCATGCCGAACTGGGTGCCCCAGTCGCCGATGTGGTGGCGCCGGACCACCTTCTCGCCGGTGAACTCCAGGATCTCCACCATGGCCGCGCCGATCACGGCCGACCGCAGGTGGCCGACGTGCATCTCCTTCGCCACGTTCGGCTGGGCGTAGTCGATGACCGTCGTGCCGGCCGACTCGTTGAACGGCACGCCGAGCCGGTCGTCGGCCGCGCGGGCCGCGAGCGTCCGCACGATGGCCGCGTCGGTGACGGTGATGTTCAGGAAGCCGGGGCCGGAGACCTCGATCTCGCCGAGGACGTCGTTGGCCGGGATGGCCCCGACGACCTTCGCCGCGAGCTCCCGCGGGTTGCCCTTCAGCTGCTTGGCCAGCGCCAGGATGCCGTTGGCCTGGAAATCGGCCCGGTCGCTTCGTCGCAGCAGCGGGTCGGCGGACCCGGCCTCCGGCAGGGCTGCCGAGAGGCCTTCCGCGAGGCGCTGCTGCACGGTCGAAGCGAGGGAAGGGACCGAGGCCATGAGCTTCCGTTCCTGTTGTCGTGTCGGGGTGGGCTATATCGCTTGTCAAGTGTCCCATGGGCGGGCAACGTGTTTTCTCCCCCAGCCCCTCGCCTGTGGACGGTCCGCGACCTGTGGACAACCTCCGAGCGGTTCGCTCCGTCTGGGAGAATGGCCGACGTAAGGCTTCGAGGGAATCCAGAAAGAAGGACGTACCGACCGTGGCTCAGAGCAGCACCGAGACCGACTGGGTCTCCCGTTTCGCGGACGAGGTCATCACCGAGTCGGAGCGACGTGCGCCTGGCAAACCGGTCGTCGTCGCCTCCGGCCTCTCCCCGTCCGGCCCGATCCACCTGGGCAACCTGCGCGAGGTCATGACCCCGCACCTGGTCGCCGACGAGATCCGCCGCCGGGGACACGAGGTCAGGCACCTCATCTCCTGGGACGACTACGACCGCTACCGCAAGGTGCCCAACGGCGTCGAGGGCATCGACGAGAGCTGGGCCGAGCACATCGGCAAGCCGCTGACGTCCGTCCCGGCGCCGGCCGGTTCGCCGCACCCGAACTGGGCCGAGCACTTCAAGGCGGCCATGGTCGAGGCGCTGGCCGAGCTGGGCGTCCCCTACGAGCCGATCAGCCAGACGGAGCAGTACACCTCCGGCGTCTACCGCGAGCAGATCCTGCACGCCATGCGCCACCGCGCCGACATCGACGCGATCCTCGACCAGTACCGCACCAAGAAGGCCCCCAAGAAGCAGTCGCAGAAGCCGGTCGACGAGGCCGAGCTGGAGGCCGCCGAGGGCTCCGGCGCGGCGGGCGAGGACGACGGCTCCGGCGGCGGCGCGGGCTACTTCCCGTACAAGCCGTACTGCGGGCGGTGCGAGAAGGACTTCACCACCGTCACCTCCTACGACGACGACACCACCGAGCTCAGCTACACCTGCGCGGCGTGCGATTTCGCGGAGACCGTCAAGCTCAGCGAGTTCAACCGCGGCAAGCTGGTGTGGAAGGTCGACTGGCCCATGCGCTGGGCCTACGAGGGCGTGATCTTCGAGCCCTCCGGTGTCGACCACTCCTCGCCGG
>NZ_JAPSIW010000057.1 GCF_031178505.1 Streptomyces sp.
GCCGGGCCGGTGGGGTCCGTCCGGGCCCCGCACGGCGACGGTCAGGCGCAGGCGTCGCCGTTGAGGGTGAAGGCCGTGGGGGAGGGGTTCGCACCGCTGTGGGTCCCCTGGACCCCGAAGCTCACCGTCGCACCGGGGGCGAGGGTCCGGTTCCAGTCGGTGTTGCGGGCGCCGACGGTGCTGCCGCTCTGGGTGACGGTGGCGTTCCAGGAGCCCGTGACGCGCTGGCCGCCCGGGTACGTCCAGGCCAGCTGCCACCCCTCGACGGCCGTCGGGCCGGTGTTCCTGACGGTGACGTTCGCGGTGAATCCGGTGTTCCAGGCGTTGTCCACCCGGTAGGTGACCGCGCAGGAGGCGGCCGGCGGTTCACCGCCGGTGGAGGCCCGCTCGGCGGCGTAGGCGGCGAGCCAGGCCAGCGGGGCGTTCCAGTTGATCGCCACTTCGTTGGTCGAGTACGAGTCGACGTGGTCGATGTAGCAGGCCGCGGGGGCGCAGCCGGCGAGCTTCTCCTGGGCCACCGGGTCCTGGAGCCCGCTGTTGGGCCCGCCCGCGAGGGAACCGGCCGGCGGGCGGGGCAGCGAGGGGTCCAGCTGGTGGGCCCAGAAGCGGTGGTGCTGGTTCTGCGAGGTCGTCTCGCCGTGGCCGGTGACGTAGGACAGACCCAGGGCGTTGCGGCCCAGCAGGTAGTCCATGGTCTCCAGGGCGCCGGCGCGGTAGCGCGCCTCGCCCGTCAGCTCCCCGGCGACGGCCATGACGATCGCGTCGTTGGCGACCTCGCCGTTCGAGCCCCAGAAGTACCCGTCCGCAGGGACGGGCACGGCGTACCCCTGGGCGGCCATCCTGGCCAGGTAGCCGTCGGCCGCGGCGGTCACGGAGGAGCGGATCCGGGCGGTGTCGGCCGCGGGCAGCCCGGTGGGCACGGTGGCCAGTACCAGCCGGCCGAGCGCGGCGGTGTCGGCCCAGCCGAATCCGTAGGGGCTGAAGGCGTCGGCGGAGGTGTGCCAGGGCGAGGAGGTGACCGCGTCCCGGTAGACGCTCTCGCCGGTCGCCGCGTACAGCTCGGCGGCGGCCCAGTAGAACTCGTCGGTGACCCGCGTGTCCCCGTAGGGTCCGCCGCCCGTGCTGTCGGAATCCGGCGCGTACACCGCGGGGTTGGCCCTCGCGGCGCTCCATGCCTGGCGGGCGGCCGACAGGCAGCGGTCGGCGTAGGCGGAGTCGTACGGGCGGAAGACCCGGGCGCACTGCGCGGCGGCCGCCGCGAGGTTGAGGGTCGCCGCCGTCGACGGGCGGTGCAGTTCACGCGGCTGGGGGTCCTGCTCGGGGCGCATCGGCATGCCGGTCCAGGCCGCGTCGTGGATCTTGTGGAACGCCATGCCCGCGTACGGCTTGCCCTCCGGCACCTGCATCCGCATGAGGAAGTCGAGCTCCCACCGCGCCTCGTCGAGGACGTCGGGTACGCCGTTCCCGCGCTCGGGCACGCGCAGGGTGGAGTCGCCCAGCGCGGCTCCCTTGCCGGCCCGGTCGGCGCGCTCGAAGGAGTTGACGAGCAGCCAGGTGGAGAGGCCGCCGTTGACCACGTACTTGCCGTGGTCACCGGCGTCGTACCAGCCGCCCCTGACGTCCCGGGTGTAGTCGCACACGGTGGCCTGGCAGGGGACGGAGGTGTCGCCCTTGTTGGGTGCGACGCCGAGGTGTCCGGCCGGGCGCGCGTAGGCGGAACCCACCAGCGAGGCGTCGATCGCGATGCCGCTGCGCTGGTGGTGGAAGAACGCCATCGCGTCGGAGCGCAGCGTGTCGTAGAGGTTCGCGCGGATGTCGAAGGGAACGCTGCTGCTGCCGTCCACGGTCAGGACGTATCCGTTGCCCGTCTCCCGGTGGGACGAGAAGTCGGCCACCTGGAGGGACTGCCCGGAAGGGGCGTCCGCGCCGCGCGGGACGGTCGAGCCGGAGGCGACCACCGTCCCGGCCGCGTTCCGCAACTGCCAGCCGAGCGCCTGCGCCGCGGTCGTGACGACGGTGGCGCGCTTCGGCCCGTCGGGCAGGTAGCCGACCTGGTTGACGCGGACGGCCGTGGTCGCCGCCGCCGTGGTGGACGCGCCCTCGGCGGCGGGCGCGGTCGCGAGTCCGCCGAGGAGGAGCGCACCCGTCAGGAGCGCGGCGGAGAGGTGGAGGGGGCGGCGGAGTAACGGGGGTGCGGTGCGGTGCATGTGCGGCTCCTTCGGGAGGGGAGTGTGCCCGGGCGAGCAGGCCCCTGTGCCGGTGGGACGGAAGGTCCCTCCGGCGGCCGGACGCCCGCCCGGGTGCACGGGGCGTGAGGTGACGCGGATCGCCGGTCCCCGCCCGGGGGCCGGTGGAGCGGAGGGGACCGCCGTGGTCGGCGGGCCCCGCGACGGCGGCGCGGTGGCCGCCGGTACTCGGAGAGGCTCGTGGGAGCGCTCCCAAAATGCGCGGTGTGGGACCAGGGCCGGGGGTCAGGGGATTCGGGGCGCAGAGTAGTGACGCCCCACCGAACCGTCAACGGCCCGGACGGCACCGGGAAATACCCAGGGCCGGACGCGTACGACGGCACCCCGCCCTCCGCCCGGCGCACCGCCCCGGGCCGGCCGTGCCCGTCACTCCGGTGGGAGCGACGGGCACGGGGCGGATCACGGGCAGGATCAGGATCGGGACCAGCGCTGGTTGGCGCCGTTCCAGCAGGAGTAGAGCTGGATCAGGGTCCCGTTGGCGGTGCCGTTGGCGGCGGCGTCGAGGCAGAGGCCGGACTGGACGCCGACGATCGACCCGTCGGAGTTGAGGCGCCACTTCTGGTTGTCGCCGCCCCAGCAGCTGTAGATCTGCACCTTGGCGCCGTTGGCGGTGCCGGCGGCGTCCAGGCATTTGTCGCCGTAGACGCGGAGCTCACCTCCGGCGGTGTAGGTCCACTGCTGGTTGGTGCGGTTGTTGCAGTCCCACAGCTGGAGTTGCGTGCCGTCCGTCGTGGTGGATCCGGGTACGTCGAGACAGCGGCCCGAGGCGACGCCCTTGATCGGCCCGGTGCCGGGGGAGGGGGTCGGAGGCGGGGTGGGGGAGACGGCGTTGAGCGCGTTGAGGACGGAGGAGTACGCGGGCTTCTTGCTGCCGTCACCGTTGAACAGCAGCGGCGTGTGTTCCGCCCGCCACGAGTCGGTGTCCCGCACGCCCCAGACGGTGATGCCGACACAGCGCGGGACGGCCAGGCAGTCGCCCACCACGTTGGCGTACGTGGTGGGCGAGGCGCCCTGGATGTCGAGCTCGGTGATGGCCACGTCGACGCCGAGGGCGGCGAAGTTCTGCAGCGTGGTGCGGAAGTTGCTGTGGTAGGGGCTGTCGTTGTTGAAGTGGGACTGGAAGCCGACGCAGTCGATGGGCACGCCGCGCTGCTTGAAGTCCCGCACCATGGCGTACATGGCCTGCGTCTTGGCCCAGGTCCAGTTCTCGACGTTGTAGTCGTTGTAGCAGAGCTTGGCGGCCGGGTCGGCGGCGCGCGCGGTACGGAAGGCGACCTCGATCCAGTCGTTGCCGGTGCGCTGCAGGTTGGAGTCGCGCCGGGCGCCCGAGGTGCCGTCGACGAAGGCCTCGTTGACGACGTCCCACTGGGTGATTTTGCCCTTGTAGTGGGCCATCACGCCGTTGATGTGGTTGATCATGGCCTGGCGCAGCGCGCCACCGCTCAGGTTCTGCATCCAGCCGGGCTGCTGGGAGTGCCAGGCCAGGGTGTGCCCCCGCACCTGCTTGCCGTTCTGGACCGCCCAGTTGAGGACACGGTCACCGGCGGTGAAGTTGAACTGCCCCTGCTGCGGTTCGGTGGCGTCGATCTTCATCTCGTTCTCGGCGGTCACCGAGTTGAACTCGCGGCTCGCGATCGTCGTGTACGCCGGGTCGTTGAGCCGCCCCGAGGCGATGGCGGTGCCGAAGTAGCGGCCGCTCTGCGCCGCGGCGCGACCGAGTGTGGTCTCGGCGGCGTCCGCGGCCGGCGGAGCCACCAGCACGGTGGCGGAGCCGAGGAAGCCGACGATCAGGGCCGCGCACAGGCTGCCGATTCTGCGGCGGACGGTGGGCGGGGAAAGGGTGGGTGAACGCATGAAGGAACCTCCAGGACGGACATCACGCGGGGAGGGGGTGCGGCGGAGTGCATCCGCGTCTGCGGTGTCCGCGTCCAGGGAAAAGGGCGCGTTCGTCAGGGCGCGGCCCTGTCAAGGCCGGCACCGTGGCGGAGAAAAGGTGTGACACCGCTTCGGAATTCAGTCTGGAAATACCGCAGGGACATGTCAACGGTTTCGAAGTTTTTCGGGATCGCGGTCCCTCGGAGTCGTCCGGCGGAGGAATTCATGAGCCCGCTCCGCACCGACATGCTTTCGACGCGGAGCACCCCTGAGCTGCGACTTCGTGCGCGGAGGGCGGCGGCGTCGCCGTTGGCGCACACGCGCCGGACGCACCGGTGACCTCCCGGTGGAGGATTTCCCCGGACGACGCGTCACCCGCGAAGGGTGGAAACGGTCCGCTTTCCGTGAGCGGGCGGCATCACGAGGAGGGCGATTTCCGTCGGCCCCGCCGAGTCGGGACGATTCCCGCCGGCGGGGATACGTGAGGTCGAACCACGGGAAAGGGGCACGGCCGGTGGACGGACGGCCGTGCGACATCGCGTACGCACCGGGCTGGACGCCGGTGAACAGGGGCGCGGGGAAGGTGGCGCCGAAGGTGGTCAGGTCCCGCCGGGCGCCGCCCCGCGCCGCGCAGGCGAAGGCGTGGCGGACGCCGCGGATGCGTACCCCCAGGCGTGCGGGGCGCCCGGCGGCACGGGATCGCCCGAGAACGCGCTCATGGCACCGGGACGATCTCGACCGGCACGGACAGCACCCGGTCGGCCCCCGGATGACGTACGGGGCCCCGCAGAGTGAAGGAGCCCTGGAGCGGAAGGTCGCCGCTGGACCGTCCCACGGCCACGCCGATCTCCCCGGGTTCCACTCTTCTCCGCAGGTCGACCCCGGTGAACGAGGTCCGGTCGGCATGGACGGAGAAGGTGACCCGGGCGGCCGCGCCCGGCGCCAGCTCGACCCTGCCGAAGCCGGCGAGCCACCGCTGCGGCCGGACGACGGACGCCTCGGGATCCGAGAGGTACAGCTGGACCACCTCCGTCCCCGCCACCTCGCCGACGTTGCGCACGGTGACCGCGACGGTGACGGCTCCGTCCGTCGCCGCGACGGGGTCCACCGCGAGCTCCGCGTAGCTGAACCGGGTCCAGCTGAGACCGTGCCCGAAGGGGAACAGCGGAGTCGGGTCCACCGAGCTCCAGTCGGTGGGCCCGGCGAGCCTCGAACGCAGGTAGGTGCCGGGCTGGCCGCCGGCCCGCCGGGGGAGGGAGAGGGGCAGCCGTCCGGACGGCTCCGCGGCCCCGCTGATGATCCGGGCCAGCGCCGTCCCGCCCTCCTCACCGGGGAAGAAGGCCTGGATCACGGCCGACGCCCGCTCGGCCAGGGAGCCGAGCGCGTAGGGCCGCCCGGAGACGAGGACCAGGACGGTCGGCACCCCGGAGTCGAGCACGGCGGAGGCGAAGGCGGCCTGGTCGCCGGGCAGATCGAGGGTCTCGGCGTCGCAGCCCTCCCCCGAGGTCCCCCGGCCGAACATGCCGGCCCGGTCACCGAGCACCAGCACGTTCACCTCCGGGTCGTCCGCGGTGACCGTGAACCCGGCGGCGGTCAGCGCCTCCGCCAGCGTCGGTATCTCCAGGCCGGGGTCACCGGGCAGCGCGACGTGGTTGGGGAAGGAGTAGCAGCCGAGGAAGGACTGCGGATCGTCGGCGTACGGCCCGAGGACCGCGACCCGGCAGGGCCGCAGCGGCAGGATGCCGTCGTTGGCGAGCAGCACGGTGGACCGTTCGGCCAGCAGCCTGGCCAGTGCCCGGTTCTCCGGCGGGTCGAGGTCGACCGGCTCGGGCTCGACGGGCTCCCAGCCGGGGTCGAGCAGGCCCAGTTCGGCCTTCTGCAGCAGGACGCGTTCCGCGGCCCGGTCGACGAGCTCCTCGGACACGCTCCCCGCCCGCACGAGCGCGGTCAGCGGCTCACCGTAACAGCGGGCCGTCGGCAGCTCGACGTCGATTCCGGCGGTCAGCGCCAGCGCGCCGGCCGCGCCACGCGAATCGGTGACGCCGTGCCGGGTCTCCAGGAAGGAGACGGAGTAGTAGTCGGCGACCACGACACCGTCGAATCCGAGCTCACCCCTGAGCAGATCGGTCAGCAGCCGTTCGTCGGCGGCCACGGGGACGCCGTCCACGTCGGTGTAGCTGTTCATCACCGACCGGGCGCCGCCCTCGCGCAGGGCCCGTACGAAGGGCTCCACGAGTACGTCGGCGAACTCACGGGGACCCGACGAGACGGGGGCCATGTTCCGGCCGCCGCGCGAGGCCGAGTACCCGGCGAAGTGCTTGAGCGTCGCCACGACGCCGGCGCCCTCCAGCCCCTGTACGTACGCGGTGCCGATCGCCCCGACGAGATAGGGGTCCTCGCCGATGCACTCCTCGGTCCTGCCCCACCGGTAGTCGCGGACCACGTCGAGCACCGGTGCCAGCCCCTGGTGGACGCCGACCCGCCGCATCCCGGCGCCGATCGCCGCGGCCATCCGGCGTACGAGTCCGGGATCGAAGGACGCCCCCCAGGCCGGCGGCCCCGGGAAAACCGTCGCTCCGAACGTCATGAACCCGGTCAGGCACTCCTCGTGCGCGACCGCGGGGATCCCGAACCGGCCGGAACCGGTCACCTGCCGCTGGAGCGAGGCGAGCCGCTCCATGCCGGCTTCCGCGGTGACCGGGGCGGTGCCGAACACCCGGGTGAGCTGGCCGAGCCCATGGGCGACGATGTCGTCGAGGCCGGGCGCGGGCTCGCCGGAATCGTCCTCCATGGGGGCGACGGGCGCTCCCGGATCCGAGGGCAGCGCCCAGAAACCGGCGAGCTGCCCCACCTTCTCCTCCAGCGTCATCCGCTTCAGCAGGTCGGCGACGCGCACGGACGCGGGCAGGAGGGGGTCACGCCAGGGCTCGTTCAAGAGGTTCTCCTAGGGACGAGGCGGGGCGGTGGAGAGCCGGACCTTCAGTTCGGTCGAGAGCTCCATCCGCGGGCTGACCAGGGACTGGCCCTCCAGGAGCTGGAACAGGGTGCGGGCGGCGACCCGGCCCATCTCCTCCAGCGGCTGGCGTACCGTCGTCAGCGGCGGTGACAGCCAGTCGCACATCGGCAGGTCGTCGAAGCCGACGACGCTGAGGTCCTGCGGGATGCTCAGTCCGCCCTGCCGGGCGGCTTCGTAGACGCCCATCGCCTGCTGGTCGCTGCCGGCGAAGACGGCGGTCGGGGGCTCGGGGAGGGCCAGCAGCTCCCGGGCGCACCGGAAACCGCCTTCGTGCTGGAAGTCGCCGAACCGGATCAGGTCACGGTCGACCTCGATCCCGGCCCGTTCCAGGGCGGCCCGGTACCCGTCGATGCGGGCCTGGCTGCACAGCATCTCCTTGCGCCCGCCGATCGCGGCGATCCGGCGGTGCCCCAGCTCCAGCAGGTGCTCGGTGGCGGCGAGGCCGCCGGCCCAGTTGGTCGCTCCCACGCTCGGCACGCCGTTGCCCGGCAGGTCGATCGGGTCGATGACGACGAGCGCCACTCCGGCCCGTTCGACCTGGGCACGCTGGGCGCGGGTGACCGAGGCGGTGACGAGGATGACGCCGTCGCTGTGGTGCAGGACCGGCAGCGCGGCCCAGCTGGACGGCGTGGCCTCGCCCGGCGGGACCAGCGACACGACGGTGCCGACGCTCCGCTGGGCGCACTCGGCCTCCACACCGCGCAGGATCTCCACCGCCCACGCGCTGTCCAGACCGCCGATGATCAGGTCGACGAGACCCGATCTGCGGGCCCTGCCCTGCCGGCCCGGCGGGAGGTAGTTGTGCGCGTGCAGCAGACCCTCGATCCGTTCGCGGGTCGAGGGCGCGACATCGGAGCGGCCGTTGATCACCTTGGACACGGTGGCCTGGGAGACCCCCGCTTCCGCGGCGATGACGGCCAGGGTCGGGCGCTGCTCACTCAACTTCTCTCCTCTGCGCGGTGCCTTCGGCCGGCGACAGGTATCGCAAACTTTCGATGAGTTTCCGGGCGGCTCGACCTGCTTGTCAACCCTGTGAACACCGCGTTGCCCAAAGATAATTCAGCGCGAGGCCTTGACCGATAAGCCGCACGTTCCTAGTTTGTGGCAGCACGCAATTCGAGAGTATTTCGAAACATTTTCGGGCACGAACCGGCATTCCCCACCCCGGAGGTCCCATGGCCAGCACCCTCCCGAGCCGACGGAGCTTCCTCGCTCTCTCGGGCTTGTCCGCCCTCTCCGTCTCCCTGACCGCGGCCTGCGGCGCCGGCGACTCCGGCGGCGGACCGGCGGCCGACGGCACCGTGTCCTTCGCGTGGTGGAACATCGCGACGACGGAACCGGGCAAGTCCCTCTTCCCGCAGATCTCCGCGGCGTTCACGGCCGCTCATCCGAACATCACGATCAACACGACCTCGTTGGAGAACGAGGCGTTCAAGTCCAAGCTGACCGCGACCACTTCCTCGGGCAAACTCCCCGACGTCTTCCAGACCTGGGGCGGGGGTGTGCTGCGACAGCAGGCCGACGCGGGACTGGTCGAGGACCTCACCGATCTCCTCGACTGGTCGTCCCGGCTCACCCCGGTCTCCCTGGAGGCCTACCAGTTCGACGGCCGGACCTACGCGGTGCCCTACGACATCGGCATGGTCGGCTTCTGGTACAACAGGAAACTCTTCGCCCGAGCCGGGATCACCTCCCCTCCGGCCACCTGGGCCGAACTCCTCGAGGACGTCAGGAAGCTCAAGGCGGCCGGCATCACCCCGATCGCCCTCGCGGGCAAGGAGAAGTGGCCGGGCCACTACTACTGGGCCTACCTCGCGATGCGCGTCGCCGGGCTCCCCGCCCTGCAGGAGGCGGCCACGACCAAGGACTTCACCGGAGCCGGATTCGTCCGGGCGGGTGCCCACCTCAAGGAGCTGGTCGACCTCCAGCCGTTCCAGCCGGCCTTCCTCGGAGCCGGTTACGCCACCCCCGGCGGGCAGGCCGCGACCATGGGCAACGGCAAGGCCGCCATGGAGCTGATGGGGCAGTGGGGTCCTTCCGTGCAGAAGGACGCGGGCGCCGACCTCGGGCCGGACCTGGGCTTCTTCCCCTTCCCGACCGTGGAGGGCGGCGCGGGCCGGGCCACCGACGTGTTCGGCGGCGGCGGAGGCTTCGCGCTGCGCAAGGGCGCCCCGAAGGAGGCGCTCGACTTCCTGAAGTTCTTCGTCCTGGAGAACGAGCCGAAGCTGCTGGCCTCCAACGGCTACCTGCCGGTGGTCAAGGGCGCGGAGAGCCTCCTCACCGACGCCAACAAGAAGGTGGTGGCGGAGAGCCTGACCAAGGCGACGGGCTTCCAGCTCTTCCTCGACCAGGCCTACCCTCCGGCGGTCGGACAGGAGGTCAACGACAGCGTCGCCGACCTCATCGCGGGCCGGAAGACGCCCGAGCAGGTCACCGCGTCGATCACCGAGGCTGCGAAGGGTGCCTAGCGCCGAGACCACCCTGACGAAGGAGCGGACGGACAGGGCCGTACCGCCGCACCCGCCCGCCCCGGTCCGGTCACGTCCACGCGCGTGGGGGGACTGGGCCTCGGTCGCGTGGTTCCTCGTCCCGGCTCTGGTCCTCTTCCTCGTCTTCGTCCTCGCCCCGATCGTCGTCGCCGTCTACACCGGCTTCTTCAAATGGGGCGGCATCGGCCCCCTGGACGACTTCGTCGGCTTCGCCAACTACACCAAGCTCTTCGGCGACCCGGTCTTCCTCGGCGACCTGGGACGCGGCCTGTACCTGATCGTCCTGTCGATCACGGTGCAACTGCCGTTCGCCCTGTTCACCGCGGTCCTGCTCAACCAGAGGCTGCGCGGCCGGGCCGTCTACCGGATGCTGTTCTTCGCGCCGTACATCCTGTCCGAAGTGGTGACGGCGGTCCTCTTCACGATGATCTTCCTGCCCGGCACCGGCATGGCCGATCACCTCGTCGGGCTCGTGGGCCTGGAGGGGTTGCAGGGCAAGTGGCTCGCCGACCCCTCGACGGTCATGCCGACCCTGTTCGTGGTCATGATCTGGAAGTACTTCGGCTTCCACATGATGCTCTTCCTCGCCGGACTGCAGAGCATCCCGTCCGAGATCCTCGAGGCCGCGGCCATCGACGGCGCCGGCGCCTGGCAGCGCTTCCGGCACGTGACGCTGCCGTTGCTCGGCCCGACGATCCGGATCAGCGTCTTCCTTTCGATCATCGGGTCCATCCAGCTCTTCGACCTCGTCTGGGTCATGACCGCGGGCGGGCCCAACCACTCCTCCGAGACGATGGCGATCGCGATGTTCCAGTTCGGGTTCAAGCGGTACCAGGTCGGCTACGCCAGTGCGATCAGCGTGGTGCTGTTCATGATCAGCCTGGTCTTCTCCCTCTTCTACCAGCGTTACGTGCTCCGCCGTGACCTGAGCGGCGCCGTCACCGCGGGAGGCGGCCGATGAACGCCCGCAGGGCGGCACGCGGCCTCTCGCTGCACGCCGTGGTCTGGCTGATCGCCGCGTTCGTCGCCGTACCGCTGATCTACGCGGTGATCTCCGGGTTCAAGAGCACCGGCGAGCTCACGACGAACCCCTTCGGGCTCCCGGAACGGTGGAAGGCCGGCAACTACACCGGCATCCTCGGCGACGGGATGTTCTGGCGGCAGATCGCCAACAGCGCGGGCATCGCCATCGGCACGGCGTTCTGCACGGTGGCGGCCTCCGCGATGGCGGCGTTCGTTCTGGCCCGCTACGCCTTCCGGGGCAGGGAGCTGTTCTACACCCTCTTCACGATCGGGTTGATGTTCCCGTTCGCCGTGGCCGTCCTGCCGCTCTTCCTCATGCTGCGCACCTTCGGCCTGCTCGACAATCCGCTCGGGGTGATCCTCCCGCAGGCGGCCTTCGGACTCCCGATGACGATCGTCATCCTGCGCGGCTTCTTCCGGACGATCCCGGCGGAGATCGAGGAGGCGGCCGTCATGGACGGCTGCGGCAAGTTCCGCTTCTTCTGGAGGATCCTCCTGCCGATGGCGCGCCCGGCACTCGGTACGGTCTCGGTGCTGGCGGTCGTCGCGAGCTGGAACAACTTCTTCCTGCCGCTGCTGGTGTTCAACGATCCGACATGGCAGACGATCCCGGTCGGCGTCCAGCAGTTCCAGGGCCAGTACTCGACCGACTACGCACTCGTCCTCGCCTACATCGTCCTCGCCATGGTCCCCGCGCTCGCCTTCTACGCCGTCGCCGAACGCCAGCTCATCGGCGGCCTCACCGCGGGCGCCACCAAGGGCTGACCCGTCCCGCGCGACCTCCACCCCCGAGGAGACCCCGTGAAACGCCTGACCCTGCTGACCGCTGTTGTGTTAGCGCTCACATCGCTGTCGGCGCCCACCCCCGCGGCGGACCCGCCGGGCCCCGTCGTCGACTTCCGCGCCGCACTCCAGCCCATCGACGGATTCGGCTTCTCCATGGCCTTCCAGCGGGCCGACCTGCTCTACGGCGCGCGCGGCCTCAGCCCCGCCAAACGGCACGAGGTGCTCGACCTGCTGCTCAGCAAGGAGAAGGGCGCGGGCCTGTCGATCCTGCGCCTGGGCATCGGGTCGTCGACCGACCGCGTCTACGACCACATGCCGACGATCCTGCCGACCGATCCCGGCGGCCCGGACGCCACCCCCACATACGTCTGGGACGGCTGGGACGGCGGGCAGGTCCGGCTCGCCAAGGACGCGAAGGCGTACGGCGTCGAACGCTTCTTCGCCGACGCCTGGAGCGCGCCGGCCTTCATGAAGACCAACGGCAGCGAGAACGACGGCGGTGAACTGCTGCCCGCGTGGCGCCAGGCCTACGCGAACTACCTGGTCCAGTACGTGAAGTTCTACCAGCGCGAAGGCGTCAGGATCACCGACCTCGGGTTCACCAACGAACCCGACTGGACGGCGACGTACGCCTCGATGCGGTTCACCCCGCGGCAGGCCGTCGACTTCCTCAAGGTGCTCGGGCCGACCGTCCGCGCGTCCGGACTGAGGACCGGAATCGTCTGCTGCGACGCCGCCGGCTGGGACCGGCAGGTCGCCTACACGGAGGCCATCGAGGCGGACCCCGAGGCCGACAGGGCCGTACGGACCGTCACCGGCCACCGCTACAGCGGTCCCACCGACGTCCCGCAGCCGACCGACAAGCGCGTGTGGATGTCGGAATGGTCGCCGGACGGCACCACCTGGAACGAGAACTGGGACGACGGCAGCGGCTACGACGGCCTCACCGTCGCGGCCGACATCCAGAACACCCTCACCGTCGGCAACGCCAACGCCTACGTCTACTGGACCGGCGCCTCCCTCGGCGCGACCCGGGGGCTCATCCAGCTCGCCGACCCCGGTGACGCGTACCGGGTCTCCAAACGCTACTGGGCGCTGGCCGCCTTCAGCCGCTTCATCCGCCCGGGCGCCGTCCGCGTACCGGTCACGAACACCGACCCGGCACTGAAGATCACGGCCTTCCGCAACACCGGCGGCAGCCGCGTGATCGAGATCCTCAACACCGCGACCACCGAGACCTCGGCCGCCTTCACCCTCCGCGGCGGCCACGACCGGCACCCCGACGCCTACGTCACCGACGGGACCCGCTCGATCACCCCGGCCGACGTCGTCTCCGTGCGCGGGACGACCCTCACGGCGACGCTCGCCCCGCGCGCGCTGACCACGATCGTCCTCGACTGACCCCCACGCCCGAGGAGTCACCCATGTCCCTGTCCCGGCATCTCGTCGCCCTCTCCGCCACCCTCTGCCTCGCGGCCGGTCTCGCCGCCGAGCCCGCGGCCGCCGAACCCCGTCCCAGGACGCTCGCCGAACTCGCCAGGAAGCACCACAAGTACTTCGGCTCCGCCACCGACAACCCCGAATTCACCGACGCGGCCTACCTGAAGCTCCTCGGCAGCGAGTTCGGGCAGACCACCCCCGGCAACGCCATGAAGTGGTACGCCACCGAACCCGAACGCGGCGTCTTCGACTTCACCGCCGGCGACGAGGTCGTGGCCTTCGCCAAGGCCCACCACCAGAAGGTCCGCGGCCACACCCTCGTCTGGCACAGCCAGCTCCCCGCCTGGCTCACCGAGCGCAGCTGGACCGCCGACGAGCTGCGCGCCGTCCTGAGGAACCACATCCGGACGGTGGTCCGGCACTACAAGGGCCAGGTCATCCACTGGGACGTCGTCAACGAGGCCTTCAACGAGGACGGCACCTACCGCGAGTCCCTCTTCTACAAAACGCTCGGCCCCGGCTACATCGCCGACGCCCTGCGCTGGGCCCACGAGGCCGATCCGCACGCCAAGCTGTACCTCAACGACTACAACGTCGACGGGATCGGCCCCAAGAGCGACGCCTACTTCCATCTGATCAAGCAGCTGAAGGCCGACGGCGTCCCCGTGGAGGGCTTCGGCATCCAGGGCCACCTGGCGCTCCAGTACGGCTTCCCCACCGACGTCCGGCAGAACATGCAGCGCTTCGCCGACCTCGGCGTCGAGGTCGCGGTCACCGAACTCGACATCCGGATGACGCTCCCCGCCACCCCGGAGAAACTCGCCACCCAGGCCACCTGGTACGCCGACTACGTGCGGGCCTGCCTGGCGGTCAGGAAATGCGTCGGCATCACCCTCTGGGACTACACGGACAAGTACTCGTGGATCCCCGCCGTCTTCCCCGGGGAGGGCGCCGCGCTGCCCTACGACGAGAACCTGGCACCCAAGCCCGCCTACCACGCGATCAGGAAGGTGCTGGGCGGATGATACGAACGGCGATCGTCGGTACGGGCGGGATCGCGGGCATCTGCCACGTACCCGCGCTGCGGACGCAGGCCCACCGGGCCGAGATCGTGGCCGCCGTCGACGTGGACGCGGCGCGCGCCGAGGCCTTCGCGGCCGAGCACGGTGTCCCCGCGGTCTACACCGACCTGCGCACGATGCTCCAGGAGCAGAGCCCGGACCTCGTGCACCTGTGCACCCCGCCCTTCCTGCACGCCGAACAGGCCGTCGCCTGCCTGGAGTCGGGCGCGTGGGTGTGGTGCGAGAAGCCGGTGGCCCTGTCGCTGGCCGAACTCGACCGGATCCGCGCCGCCGAGGGGCCCGCCGCCGCGGGCGCGGTGTTCCAGCACCGGTACGGCCCGGGGGCCCGCTACCTCCGCGACCGGATCACGGCCGGGACCCTGGGCCGTCCGCTGGTGGCCCAGTGCGTCACCGCGTGGTACCGCGACGACGCCTACTACGGCGTGCCCTGGCGCGGCACCTGGCGGAGCGAGGGCGGCGGTCCGACCCTGGGCCACGGCATCCACCAGATGGACCTGATGCTCCACGCACTCGGCGCCTGGGCCGAGGTGCGCGCCATGGCCGGCCGCCTCGACCGCGACGTCCAGACCGAGGACGTGTCCGCGGCCCTGGTCCGCTTCGAGAACGGAGCCATCGCCACCGTCGTCAACAGCGTCCTCTCCCCGCGCGAGGAGAGCTACCTGCGGTTCGACCTCACCGACGCCACGGTCGAGCTCCGCCATCTGTACGGCTACTCCCCGGCGGACTGGACCTTCACCGCCCGGTCGCCCGGCGTGACGTGGGAGCCACCGGACGGTCCGCCCAGTTCGCACGCCGCCCAGCTCGCGGACCTCCTGGACGGTTACGAGGCGGGGATCCGGCCCGATCTCGGCAGGCCCACGATGGAACTGGTCACCGCCCTCTACAAGGCCGCGATCACCGGCCTGCCCGTCCGGCGCGGCGAGATCGACGCCGCCGACCCGTTCTACGGCTCGCTCAACGGAGGCCGCCCGGAGGTGTTCCGATGACGCTCACCCTCCGGGGAGCCGGGGACTCCCTGACCGTCCGGGCACGGGGGGTCGACCTCTTCCGCTACGTCCACCGGCCGGTCATGGACCCCTTCGAGGCGCCGAAACCCTACCTGCATCCGGTGCGCACGCTCGCCGGCGACGTGGTCACCGGTTACCGGCCGCACGACCACCGCTGGCACAAGGGCATCCAGATGACGGCCTCGTGGGTGTCGGGACAGAACTTCTGGGGCGGCGGCACCTACCTGCGCGGGCAGGGCTACGTCGACCTGCCGAACCTCGGCACGATGCGCAGCCTCACCCTGTCCGCCGAGACGGGCCACGGACACGCCGTGATCACCGAGGACCTGGCCTGGCACACGAGCGCGGGGGAGCACTGGATCGACGAGCGCCGCACCCTCACCGCTCGGGACGTCGAGGACGACTCCTGGACCCTGGAGGTCACCACCACGCTGACCAACGTCCACGACACCACCCTGACGTTCGGCAGTCCGGGCACCCAGGGCAGGGAACTCGCCGGATACTCCGGACTGTTCTGGCGGGGCCCACGGGCCTTCACCGGTGGCGACGTGACCGGACCCGCGATGGGCGAGAAGGGCGACTGGCTGGCCTTCACCGGCAGCCACGACGAGGTCGACCGCTCCTCCACCCTCCTGTTCCTGGACGATCCGGACACCCCCGGCCGCTGGTTCGTCCGCAGCGAGCCCATTCCCGCCGTCAACCCGTCCCTGGCGTTCGACGAGGAACTGCCCCTGGCCCCGGGCGCCACCCTGGCCCGCCGCTACCGGATCGTCGTGGCCGACGGCGCGTGGACCCCCGAGCGCCTGACCCGCCACGTCGAGGAGCACCCGTGGTGACCCCGCTCCCCGGCGGCGTGGGCCTCTCCGACCTGACCGTCTACGACTGGGAGGCCGCCGACGGGCTGCGCGGCGGCACGCCCCACATGCACCTCGTCTGCTCCGAGGCCTACGTCGTCACCGGCGGTGAGGGCAGCGTCCAGACCCTCACCACGGCCGGCTTCGCCGACACCCCGCTCCGCCCCGGCGACGTCGTCCGGTTCACCCCCGGCACGATCCACCGCCTGGTCAACGGCGGCGGACTGCGCCTCCTGGTCCTCATGCAGAACGGCGGACTGCCCGAGGCGGGCGACGCCGTCCTCACCTTCCCCGCCCCCGTGCTGGCCGATCCCGAGGCCTACCGGGCGGCCGCCACCCTGACCGGTGACCACGCCGTGGCGGCGCGCCGCCGCCGAGACCTGGCGATCGAGGGATTCCTGGCCCTGCGCGAAGGAGGGCTGCGGGAGTTCCACACCGCGGCCCACCGCCTGAAGAGGGACCTCCTGGACGACTGGCGGAAACGCTGGCGGGCCGGCCCCCTGGCCGCGGCCGCCGAGACCGGCCGTCAGCTGGAGCGCCTGCGGGCCGGAGACCTCTCCCACCTCGATCACGGCGAAGTGTCGCGACCGGAGCGCCCGGAGGAACCGCTCCACGGCATGTGCGGCCTCCTGTGGCCCTGTTCCGTCCCCGACCTTCCGGCGCGGCCGCTGCGCGGTCCGTCGGAACCACCCCACCCCCAACCCCCGAAGGAGCTCTTCCGGTGAGATTGCGCCGCCCACCCCTCGTCCTGAGTCTCGTCCTCGCGGTCCTGTCGTCCTTGCTGCTCGGGGCGAGTCTCCTCACCGCCCCGCCCGCGGCCGCGGCGACCGTCGACACCAACGCCTGGTACGTGCTGGTCAACCGCACCAGCGGCAAGGCCCTGGACGTCCACAACCTGGCGACCGGTGACGGGGCCCGCATCACCCAGTGGACCAGGAACGACCAGAACCAGCAGCAGTGGCAGTTCGTCGACTCCGGCGGCGGCTACTACCGCGTCAAGTCCCGCCACTCCGGCAAGGTCCTGGACGTCCACAACTTCTCCACCGCCAACGGCGGCGCGGTCGTCCAGTGGACCGACCTGAACGGCACCAACCAGCAGTGGCGCCTGGCCGACAGCGCCGACGGCCACGTGCGGCTCATCGCCCGCCACAGCGGCAAGGCCCTCGAGGTGCAGGGCGCCTCCACCGCCGACAACGCGAACATCGTGCAGTACGACGACTGGGGCGGCGCCAACCAGCAGTGGCAACTCGTCAAGGTCGCCGGCGGCACCCCCGGCACGTGCGCCCTCCCCTCGACGTACCGCTGGGCCTCGACCGGCGCGCTGGCGCAGCCCAAGGCGGGATGGGCCTCGCTCAAGGACTTCACCGTCGCGC
>NZ_JAPSIW010000585.1 GCF_031178505.1 Streptomyces sp.
CGTAGAGCAGCCGGACGTGATCGGCTGCTCTACGACTACCTCGACGCGGGCGACCCGGACGGATGCGGCTCACTGCTGCACGAGGCGGTGGTGGTGCAGCTCCCGGGGCGCCCGCCCGCCCGGGGCCGTGCGGAGGCACTGCGCGCCCACGCCCTGCCCGCCCTCCCCCGGGTCCGCCACGCCGTCGACCGCCTGACGGCCCGCGACCGCACGGTGACCGTCACCGGCCGCCGGATCCCCGCGGACGGCGCCGCCCCGGAGCAGCGCTTCGTGGACGTCTTCACCGTCGGGGACGACGGCCTGCTGCGCACCTGGGCGCGATCCTTCACCGCCGTACCGTAACGGCCGCCCGGAAACAGGGGGCGAGCTCCGGCTGAACACCGCCGGTCCCGCGAGCGCACGCCAGTCCGGCCCCGCGGACCGTGCCGGGGTCGGGGCCCGCCCGCCGGTGGCCGCGCCGGGCGCCGGGTCCCTCCCCCGCGGTGCGTCCGTGGCGGGCCGTCCGGCCCGTCAGGCCTCGATCGCCTCCGCGACCGAGCCGTGGAGGGAGAACACGGTGTCGGCGCCGGTCAGCTCCAGCACCCTCATCACGCCGGGGGTGACCCCGGCCAGGCGCAGCTCCGACCCCGCGGCGACCGCCGCCGCGCGGGTGCGCAGCAGCAGGTTCAGGCCCGAGGAGTCGCAGAAGCCGACCTGCGCGAGGTCGACCACCAGCGCCGACGGCCGCTCCTCGGCGAGGCCGGTCAGCCCCTCCTGGACGGCCGCCAGCGTGTCGAAGTCGAGGTCCCCGACGATCGTGACCACGGTCACGCCCGTCTCGGTCCGGCGCGTCCGCAGCGACACCGCGGCCTCGGCGCGCGGCACCTCGGCCGGTGGCGCCTCCGGCCCGGGCGCGCCCTGTGCCGCGGTCTCCTGCCCGTTGTCGGCTCGCATCGTGATGGTGTGCTCCTTGCGTACGAACGGAAAAGGGGGCTATCCGCGCTCAGGTTCCTGGACCAGGACGCCGACGAGGCAGGTGTCGTCGTCCGTGTCCGAGCCGCTGTAGCGCAGGAGGTGGTCCAGGCGCGCCTCGAGGGAGTTGGGGCGCTCCCCGGACTCGCTCTCGGCCTTCTCGGTCAGGGCGACCAGGTTCGCCAGGGAGGTCTGCAGCCCCTGGTCACGGCGTTCGATGAGGCCGTCGGTGTACATCACCAGGACGTCACCGGGCTGGAGGTGGACCTCCTCCTCGTCGTACTCCGCCTGTTCCAACACGCCGAGGAGGATACCGCCGAGCTGCGGAAGGGTGGTGGCGCGCCCCTCCCGCAGGAGGACGGGAGGCAGGTGCCCGGCGCGCGCCCAGCGCAGACGGCGGGTCACGGGGTCGTACAGTCCGCAGGCCGCGGTCGCCGTGAGGTTCTCGGTGAGCTGGTGCGTGATGCTGTTGAGCCAGGTCAGCAGCTGCGCGGGGCCCGCGCCGGTGGCGGCGAGGCCGCGCAGGGCGTTGCGCAGCGCGACCATGCCGGTGGCGGCGTCGATGCC
The DNA here is from genome assembly GCF_031178505.1 of Streptomyces sp. GTDB lineage: Bacteria > Actinomycetota > Actinomycetes > Streptomycetales > Streptomycetaceae > Streptomyces > Streptomyces gulbargensis. Next base: position 1,519 of record NZ_JAPSIW010000585.1, read on the forward strand.
GTGGCCGGCGACGTCCCCCACGCACAGCAGCACCTCGCCGGAGGGCAGGGTGAGGGTGTCGTACCAGTCACCGCCCACGAGGTGCTCCTTCTCGGCCGGCCGGTAGCGGACGGCCACCTGCAGGTCGTGGAGGCTGAAGGTGCCGCGGGCCGGCGGCATGATCGCGTGCTGCAGCTGGAGGACGAGCCGGTTGCCCTCGGCCGCCTGCAGCTCGGTCTGGATCAGCTGGTCCCGCGTCGCGGCGAGCGCCACTTCCGTCCAGTGCTGGGCGGAGATGTCCTGGTACGCCCCGCGGACGATGCGCAGGCCCGCGTCGGGGTCGCGCACCGGCTCGGCGACGATACGGATGTGGCGGGCCACCCCGTCGGGGCGCTGCAGCCGGAAGGCCGTGGACGCCGGCCGCTCGTGGTGCAGCAGCCTGCGCAGGAACCGGCCGATGTTGTGCTGGTCGTCGGGGTGGACGTGATCGGCGAGCTGGTCCAGCGGGATCGGCTGCGCGGTGGGCGACAGACCGTGCAGCTCGTAGACGGTCTCGTTCCAGGCGATCTGGCCGGTCTGCAGGTTCTCCTCGAAACCGCCGATCCGTCCGAGGCGCTGGGCGTGCTGGAGCAGCCGCGCCACCCGGGGCGTTCCGTCGTCGAGGCGCCAGACCACGGCCACGCTGTCGCCGTGACGGCTGATGCTCACCCGGGCCCGGGCGCTGAGCGGCACGCCTTCGACCATGGCCGTGAGCTTCATGTTGGTGGCGCGGAACGGCTCACCGGTGACGAAGACGTGCTCGACCTTCTCCATGAGGCCGCCGGCTTCCGCCGCGAGCGGGTACGCCTCCAGGAGACCGGCGCCCACGATGGCGCCGGCGGGGCGGCCGGCGAAGTCGACGAAGGCCGGGTTGACGTACCGGATGGTGAATTCGAGCGGCATCTCCGCGCTGTCCGGCGCCATCTGGAGGATGAGGCAGGGGTCGGAGAGGCCGTCGACGAGCCGGCGGAGGTCCTCCAGGTGCGCGTCCGGGGCGTCCTGTTCGGTGCCGCCGAGGTCGGACCAGGTCTCCAGGGTCGCCGCGGCCAGCTCCGCGAGCGCCTCGAACTGCCGCTCCAGCGACTGCGACAGCGCCGGCAGCCGGTCGGGCCAGCAGATCTCGAGGACGCCCGTGAGCCGTCCGCCGATCCCGGCGGGGACGGCGAGCCGCCCGCCGCCCACGTCGTGCTGCCCGATCGACGGCAGGGCGGCGTCGGCCAGGGTGGTGTAGCCGACGGCGGCCCGCTCGTCGAGGGCCCGGCGGGCGGGCGTGGGCACGCCGGGCGGCACGTGCCGCCAGCGGGTGGCCTCCTGGGGGCTGAAGCCCGCGCTGCCGGCGAGGGACAGGGACTGGTCGGGGTGGGCCGCCCAGATGGCGACGGCGACGGCGCCGAGCGGGCGGAGCGCCTGGTCGAGCATCGAGCGGGCCGCCGCCCCGGTGTCGCCGCCCGCGAGGGCGTGCGCCTCGGCGCAGCGCAGGCGCAGCGCGGCGGAGTCGGCCGCGGGCTCGGCCGAGGACCGGACGAAGTCGCGGGCGATGGCGGAGATCCGGTCCTCGGCCGCCTGGTTGACGAGATCGGCCGCGAGCTCCAGGACGGAGACGTCGGCCTGGGCTGCCAGGTCGGACAGCTGGACGGCGGCTTCGGCGGGGCTGCAGCCGAGCCGCTCGATCAGCATGCCCATGGCCATTTCGACCAGGGCACGCCCCGCGGCGTCGGCGTGGGCCCGCTGGAGCTCCTGGCGCAGCCGCTCGACGGTGGTCGCCAGCCGTCCGACGGCGGAGGCGTCCGCGCCGCGGTCGGCCACCGGGTCCTGCTCATGGGCGGGCGCGGACGCCGGCCGCACGGCCGGGTCACGCTGGGGCCCGACCCTGTGCCCGTCGGCGGACACGGCGGCGAGGCCGCCGTGCGCGCCGGGCGGTTCGGAAGACTGGTGCACGTCAGGACGCTCCTCGGATCCGTGGAATGCTATCGGCCGGTGCGCCCTACAGCGCCACGTGGTGCTTGAGGCGGCTGATCAGCTCCGCGGAATCGACCGGCTTGGTGATGTAGTCGGTGGCTCCCGACGCCAGACTCTTCTCCCGGTCGCCGACCATCGCCTTGGCCGTGACCGCGATGATCGGCAGCCGGGCGTGTTCCGGCATCGCCCGGATCGCGGCGGTGGCCGTGTAGCCGTCCATCTCCGGCATCATCACGTCCATCAGGATCACGTCGATGTCGGGGTGCGCCGCCAGGGCGTCGAGCGCCGCGCGCCCGTTCTCCGCCTGCATGACGCGCATCCCGTGCAGTTCCAGGACGCCGGTGATCGCGTACAGGTTGCGGTCGTCGTCGTCCACGACGAGGGCGGTACGGCCCGCGAGGGACGTGTCCACGTCCGACTGCCAGGCGACGCTCGTGGTGTCCGTGCCGCGCACCAGCGGGACGACGTCCCCGGGGCGGTCGGCGCTCATGTGCAGGGCGATGCGCTCGCGCAGCTCGTCGAGGCTGGTGATCACCTCCAGGAGCCGTGCGCCGTCCTGCCGCTTGAGCAGGCGCTCGTCCTCGGACGCGACCCCCCGGCCGCTGTGGACCAGGACGGGCACCGACTGGAGGGCCGGGTCGCGTTCCATCCCCTCCAGCAGGGCGAAGGCCGCGCCGTCGGCGAGGTCCAGGTCGAGGACCAGGCAGTGGCACGGGTGGGTGGCCAGGGTGCTCGCCGCCTCCTGGGCGCCGACCGCCGTGATGACCTCGACCCCGCGCTGGCCGGGTGCCTCGGCCTGGCGGTGCAGGTCGCCGAGGGCGCTCTCGGCCACCAGCGAGAGGAGGCCGTTGGGCCGTGCCTCGACCACGAGGAGGCGGCGCTGCTGGGCGGTCGCCACGCCGGCCGCCGGGCCCCCGTCGTACGTGACGGTCCCCTCGATGGCGACCTGCTCGCGCGCCTCCAGGGGGCGTACCGGCGCGGTCTCGGCGAAGTCC
>NZ_JAPSIW010000586.1 GCF_031178505.1 Streptomyces sp.
GCGTGTGCAGAGGTGAGAGCTGCGCGACCGCGCGGACAAGGGCGCGTTGTCGGACGTTGTGCTTCTCTGCCACCAAACCTGGGATAGAGCGACGACGAACAACGGGATGACGCCGCCGACGGCGAGCACCCGCGGTCATGCCTGGCGGTGTGGCCCTTACCGCAGGCCAGCCAGAGGGCGGGCGCCGCGGCTCGGACAAGGCGCCCGGCCCGCCTGCTGTGCGCTCTGCTGCTGGCCGCCGCCGGCTAGATGCGATCCGGGCGATCACGCATGGGCGGGCATCGTCCGCCACGTGAGCCCATGTAGCGGTGGGCGAGGGCATGATCGGATTCGCCTGCCTGCACAATCTGGCCCACCGGAAACTCACACCCCGCGTGAGACGCCTTTAGATAATTTCTCAATACGACTATTGTCCCTCATTTCGGTTAATGGGCGTGTTCCTGCTCTTGGTGAGGGGATGCCAGCAATGCGCGACAGACGGATACCGGTACTCCACGTTGCGGAAACCGCCACAGCAAAAGGGAGAGTTTCCATGACCGAAGTTGACGCCGCCGAAGAAGAGCCGACAACGACCGCCAGCGAGAACCCGGCGCCGCCCGCCCTCCAGGCGCCGCAGGCATCGTCCGTCAACATCCCCACGGACCGTGACGTGTGGATCGACCACATGGTCACCTCACTGCACCTCAACAGCGCGGGCTTCCACGGTGCGCCGAACGGCCACGCGCTCCTGTTCCACGACCGCAACAACATCGACACCCTCGGTGAGAAGTGGCGGTTCACGCAGCACTGGGACGACGGCACCTACACCATCGCCAACGCCGAGTCCGGCCACGAGTTGGCCGTCGCCTCCTCCGGCCTGCACTACAAGAAGGTCGTCCTCTCCGGGCGGCTCTACCCCACCGGCCAGAGGTGGCGCCTGCGCCCGTCAGGGCTGTTCGGCAGCTTCAGCATCCACCCGGTCGACGATCCCACCCTGGCCATCGCGCCCCTCACCGACTCGAACCGGTACCTGTACCTGCTCCCGTACCAGCCGTACCTGACGCACTTCTTCAGGGTGGCGGAGCGGGACTTCTGACCGGGCAGGCCGTCCGCTGAGCTGAGAGGCGCGGCCCGTGCGTGAGGCGCCGCTGGTCCGACGTGGCCAGCGGCGCCTTCGCGTTTCCGCTGTGACACGTTCTGACCACGGCCATCTCGCTGAGCGCCCGTTCTCACCTGCGCAGCCACTGAGCCGTAACCACGGATCCTGTCCCATCAGCGCAAGGGCTACCCGGGCATCGGACTGCACACCGACGAGAAGGGGGACGCTGGCACATGAACCCCCTGACAGGGCGAGTCCGGCGGTGACGGCGTCGAGGTCCTGGCGGAGGAAGCCGGTGAAGAGCCCAAGAGGACCACAGGAGCGGCCGGAGCGATGGGAACCACCGCCACCGTGTCCGAGCACGGGCGCGATCGGGTACGGCTGGAGACGTTCACCGGGTTGCGGGGCGACCAGTTCGGCCGGTTACTGAGCCTCTTCAGCGACGTCACCTGATCGTGGCGCTATAGGCGCATGAGCGGTTCGCAGCGGAAATCCCGTGACCTGCGAGGACGGGTCGTGGCACAGTCACCCGCATGTCCAACGACGTCGCCTACCCCGTCTTCCGTACTTCCGACCTCGGCCTAGCTCTCAGCACCGCGCGCCGTCTGATGGAGTTCGGCCGCCGCGAGGACTCTCGGGTCACCGTGTATGCCGAGCTCTGCTCTGTTGCCGAGGTGCAGCGGGTGGCGAGGGAGCTGCCCCAAGGGCAGTACGCGGGGGATTTTGACTATCGAGAGGTCGACGGAGTGCCACGGGAGCAGTGGCCCCCGCTGGTGGCCGGCCTTGCAGGGTCTGATCTGCCGACCGATCCGGCGGCGTACGATGGACGGCTGCCGGTGACGTGCGAGCTCGACTACCTGCCGATCGGAAGAATTGAGGACGCCTTCGCAGCGGCGATCGGCCCGAGCAGGGGCTGGATCAACTGGGAGTGGCTGTGCTGGCCTGATGCGCCTGAGCTGGACTTTTTTGGCGAGCGAAAGCATGCCGAGGTGTCGCTCCTGTTCAACACACGCACCCGCGAGCTCGATGAGCCTGCCGACGATCACACCGTCCTGCTTCACGTCCGTAGCGTCAGCATTGACGGCCGCCAGGTGAGGGAGCCGTACGCACACTGGCTTGCCGAGCAGGTGGGACTCACTGTCATAGGACCCGGAGAGCTGTGGTGAGTCCGAGCGCTGTGACTGACCGGACCAGCCAGCGGCAGCGCTCGGTCACGTTTCGCCCCTCCCCATGGCCTTCTCGATCTTCGCGTTGTTCATTGAGCTTCGTCAGCGGTGCCGCTCCAGAGTGAGGACGGCTTTGGCGATTGACGTCATGCGGTTCGGACTGCATCGGGCGTGACGGAAGATCCGCCAGCACTTCAGGCGGGCGACACCGCGTTCAACCGGAGCCTTGGTGCAAGACAGTGCCCGGTTGAGGGTCTGGTCGGTCGGAGTGAGGTCGTGGTGCGGCCGACGCTTGATGCGCGTGGTGACCCAGGGTCCGCCGCCCTGGTAAGCCAGGTCGGCCAGGATCGGGACGCCCTGGCGCTCGCAGATCCGGATGATCCGGTGTGTGCGAGCGGCGGTCAGGTCGTGGCTGCGTCCTGGCAGGGCCGGCGAGAGCCACAGCAGTTGGCCGGACGGATCGGTCACGACCTGGACGTTCACCCCGTGGCGGCGGTGCTTGGCGGAGTAGTCGGCCCGGCCGTCGCCGACGCGGTCGCATTCGGCGAGAGTGCCGTCCAGCAGGACGAAGTCCGGACCGCTTTCCCGCAGCACCTTCAGCAGGCCGGGTGCCCGTTCGGCCAGCAGATCGATGACCGCGGTGGTGTAGGCGTGGGCGGTGGACTCGCTGATGCGGAATCCTGCGGCAATTTTGGCCAGGGTGGTGTGCTCGCGCAGGTACACCAGCGCCACCATCGCGCGCTGGGATGGGCGCAGCTTGCACCGCCGGTCGCCCTCACGGGTGACGATGAGCATCGTCACCCACTCTACGAGCGCATGCGGCAGGTCGAGGCTGGCAGGATAGATGACCAACAAGGCCCCAAGACAGATCGGTTGAGACGTCAGACATCTCAATCAACAGCCCGAGGGCCTCGCCTGTTACGCCTCGCAGCCGTCACCCGATCAGGGGCCAGCCCGAAGAAGCTCACTGAACGCGGCCCGGGAACGTGGTGACGAGGGGTGCGACTGGGGGGCATCCGTGGCAGCTGCCGCTGGCCGAGTGGGTGCGGCTGGTGACCGTGTACTACCGAACGAACCTCACCGTGCGGCAGCTCGCTCCGCTGTTCGGCGCCTCGCCGGCGACCGCTACCGCAACGGCAGCCTCGCCATCGGTATCGCGCGTCAGTGGGCGGTGCATTCCCGGTCTCCGGCTGCCCGTTCGGGCACGTCGGGTCGTCAGTGCCTCACGAAGCCCGCACGGCGCGCACAAGCAGATGGACGTGGGGCGAATCCCCTTTCGAAGGGCTGTGCCCGGTAGTCCGGCAGTGTTTGCACCGGTGCTTATCGCGGACCGAAAAATGCCCGTTCACAAAGGGGTTGGCAGGTTACCGAGGTCACTTGACGAACCCTTGCTAGGAAGGTTGTCGGCCCTTAGTCTCGAAACCGCTCCTTGATGCGGTCATCCTTCATCTCGTGGAGGTTTCTCGTGCTGTACAGCTCCCGGCCGAACTCCTCGCGCGCGCCGACTGTACGGCCGGACGATCCTCCCGGCGCCTACCCAGCAGGACCGGACAGCGAGACCGAATGACCGCGACAACGTTGTCCGCAGCATAGGGATGCCGGCTGCCTCGCCGCCGTCCGCTCAGCTCACCTTGACTCCTCCGGGGAGCCCGGCGCCAGCTGCCGGTCGCCCCGGGGCGACGCGGAACATCCGGCCCGGCCACCGGCACCAGGTGGTGTGTGCCGTCACCGGGCGCCCGTCGACACCCAGGCCCAGCGCACCGGTCCGCTCCGCGCTCGCCGCCCCTTCCCACCCCCCCCACGCGCAGGAAGAAGGACGGTACGTCCGTGGCGACCACGAGTTTCCCCGACGCCTCGCCCAGCAAGAACAAGAAGGGTGTCGCCGCTCCGGCCGCGCCCGCCTGCCCCGGCCCGACCGGAAGCGGCACGCACCGCGGTGCCGCCTCGGTGGGCGCCTGCACGGCCCGTGTCTCCCCCGGGGACCTGACCGTCAGGGTCGCGGAGCCGGAGTTCGCCCGCCGATTCGGCATGAGCACCGACGAGATTCGAGGACGCCGAATTCTCGACCTGCTCCGTTCGCCTGTTCCCGCACGGCTGCGGAAGAAGTTCACTGCCCTCTCGTCAGGTGCGTGTCGGCGATTCACGGAGACCGTGACCTATCGGGACGGCGGTGGCCGGGAATTCGTGGCGGAAGTCACCTGGGTCGCCGTCAGAAAACCCTCGGGCGCCGTTTCCGG
>NZ_JAPSIW010000587.1 GCF_031178505.1 Streptomyces sp.
GCGCGCACCGCGCGGGCGACCGTCGAGTCCACCCCGTCGGCCCCGATCACCACCCGGGCCCGGGCGGTGAACTCCACGCCGTTCTCCCCGCGGGCCCGCACGCCCGCCACGCGGCCGTCCTCCTCCAGGAGTTCGGTCACCTTGGTCCCCTCCCGCATCTCGGCACCGGCCTCTCGGGCCGCGTCCACGAGGAGCGAGTCCAGGACGAACCGGCGCGGCCCGTAGGCCGTCCGGATGCCGTCCACCGGAGGTGCGCACCCGGTGATCGTGACGTCCTCCAGGGTCCAGCGGGCCACGTCGAGCGGCGGGCAGCCGGTGGCGGTCAGCCGGTCGAGCAGCCCCCAGCGGGCCAGCCGCGCGATCGTGGGCTGGTGCACGTAGTGGGTCGACATGGTGTCGCTGGGGAACCGGGCCCGGTCCAGCAGCAGCACCCGGTGGCCTGCCCGGGCCAGCAGCATCGCTGTGGTGGCTCCCGCGCACCGGGCACCGACGACTATCGCGTCGTACATGTGGTGTTACGCCTCCTCGGCAGACGGCGGCGCGGCGGGGCCGCCGGACGGTGGGTGTGTGCGGGGAATGCCGGGCGTGCCGCCCCGCGGCCCGCGCCGCGTGTCCCGGGCCGGGGCCGGGGCCCCGCCCCGGGGGTCAGTGCCGTGCTCCCCGGTCCAGGACCGCCGCCACGGGCCGCCGGGGGCTCGCGGTGGCGGGCTGCGCGGGGCGGCCGATGCGGAAGGTGACGAGTGCCTGCCGCCCGGGGTCGCCGACCAGGTCGGCGAGGATCCGCCCGAACCGGGGCGGCAGCCCCAGCTCGCGCTCCCGGTCGGCGCGGACGGTCATCATGTTGAGGTGCCCGACCGCCAGGCCCCGGGCGGTCGCGAAGAGATGAACGCGCTGGAGCAGCCGGCCGCCCTCCAGCCGGTCCTCCGCCCGGGCGGCGTCCGGGACGGTGACCATCCCGAAGGCCGCGGCCGTCGGCAGGTGCACCTGCCGCGTCCGCCGCAGCCAGAACCGGTCGGCGACCCGGCGCGGGGGCGCCGGCAGCCGCTTGCCGAGGGCGCTCATCAGCGGCGCCATGCCCTGGGTGTCCACGGTCATGCCGTCCCGGCTGCGGTCCACCTCCCGGTCGCTGCCGCGGAACCAGCGGTGCCCGGCCAGCGACTGGTCCTCGTCGGCGACGATCTCCTCCGTCGCCGCCGCCAGCTGGGCCGCCACCCGGTCGCGCTCGGCCGGGCCGGCGAACCAGCGCAGCGCCGGCGCGGCCAGGTCACCCTCACCGAGGGCGGCGATCTCCTTCAGCAGTGCCTCGGGCAGCGGCTCGGGCCGGAACGGGCCCCGATTGGTGTGGCGGTACGGAATCGCCTCGTACAGCTCGTCCGTCCCGGTACCGGCGTCCCCCGGCTCCAGCAGGACGGTCGCCGCGTGCGCCGGGTCGCCGGTGTCCGGGCGGAGCAGCACCCGGGGCGCGTACCCCCGGGCCCGGCCGGCCAGCACCATGTTCTCCAGGGCGCAGCCCAGACCGACGTACAGCTCCCGGTCGAAGGGGTCGAGCGCCCCCTGCCGGCGATCCGGATCGGCGTACACCCGCACGGCCGGCCCGTCCTCCAGGACGAACCGCCACGGCTGTACGTTGCGGGCGTTGGCCGCCAGGATTCCCGCCGCGACGATGCCCTCGGCACCCTCGCGGCTCCGCCAGGTCCGCCACGGGTCGTAGGCGGGGCCCCGGGGCAGTCCGGCGGAGGCGGTGGTCAGCGCGGAACGGAGCGGAACGGATCCCATGGACGGTAACCCTGGAGCCGCCGCCGGGTGCCGGGGAGTCCCCTTTGGGGTGTGCACGTGAGGTGCCCGAACGACCACGGCGACGGCGGCTCGCCCCGCCCGGCCGGCGGGCCGCACCCTCGGGGCCATGACGCAGACGCAGACGAGCCCGGCGCAGTCGCCGGAAGAACAGCTGGCCGCCTACTTCGACCCGGCGAACCGCCCCGACCCGTACCCCCTGCTCCACGGGATGCGGGAGGCCTCGCCCTTCACGGTCATGGACGGCGCCCTGCTGGTCCTGGCCCGGCACAAGGACGTCGACGCGCTGCTGCGCCACCCCGCCGCCAGCGCCGACCGAAGCCGCTCCAAGATCCTCAGCACCGACGCCGTGGAGTCCCGCAAGGAGGTCATGACCTTCCTCGACCCGCCGGACCACACCCGGCTGCGGGGTCTGGTCACCCAGGCGTTCACCCCGAGGATGGTGCAGAACCTGGAGGTGCGGATCCGGGAGATCGTGGACGACCTGATCGGGCAGGTGGCCGAGGCGGGCTCCCCGGTCGACATCCCGAGCGTCTACTCGTACCCCGTTCCGGTCCGCGTGATCTGCGAGATGCTCGGCGTGCCGCCCGAGGACCACAAGGTCTTCGGTGCCTGGTCGACGGTGCTGGGCCGCGCCCTGGACCCGATGATGGCCGCCAACCGCACCCCGGAGATCGACAAGGAGGACACCGAGACCCGGGCCGCCTTCTACCAGTACTTCCGCGACCTCATCGCCGCCGGGGGAGCGAAGGGCGACGGGCTGCTGCCCAGCCTGGTCCGGGCCGAGGCCGCCGGCGACCGGCTCACCGAGACCGAGCTGCTCGCCACGCTCGCGCTGCTCGTGATGGCGGGGCACGAGACCACCGCCAACCTGATCACCCACGGCATCCTGACCCTGCTGCGCCACCCCGACCAGATGGCGATGCTCCGCGAGGACCCGTCGCTGGCCTACCCGGCGGTGGAGGAGATCCTGCGGTTCGAGCCGTCCGTGCAGATGCTGCACCGGATGACCAAGGAGCGCATCGTCCTGGACGGCCTGGAGATCCCCGCCGACACCGACGTCCTGCTGCTGGCCGCCGCCGCCAACCGGGACCCCGAGGTCTTCCCCGACCCCGACCGCTTCGACATCACCCGGCCCGTCGGCAAGCGCCTGGACCACCTGTCGTTCTCCAGCGGCCCGCACCGCTGCCTGGGGGCCAACCTGGGCAAGCTGGAGGCCGCCGTGGCGCTGCGGACCTTCGTCGACCGGGTCCGGGACCCCGAGCTCGTACCGGAGTCCCTGGAGTACCGCCCGCACGTCATCCTGCGCGGGCCGGAGCGGATGGCCGTCCGCTTCTCCGGGATCACCGGGATCGGCTGAGCCACCCCCGCGCGCCGGGCGCCCCCTGGATCAGTTCCCGGGGGCGCCCGCTCCGTGCCGCCGGACGGGAGGAAGGTCCTCGGGAGCGCCCGCGAGCTGGTCCACCAGCCGGCGGAAGCCCGGACACTGCGTGAAGTCCTCGGCCCGGCAGTCCAGGGCGTGCTCGATCAGCGTCCGCGACTGCTCGATCTCCCCGATCCGCCGGGTCAGCTCGGCGTGGTGCTCCAGCAGCAGGGCCCGGCGGCGCCCCGCGTCCGGCGCGTCGAGCACCTCACGCAGCTGCTCCAGGCTGAAGCCCGCCGTCTTGCCCCGGACGATCATCGCCACCCGGGCGATGTGGCGCGCCGTGTAGTAGCGGCGGCCGTTGATCCGCTCGGCGGGGGAGAGCAGCCCCGTCGCCTCCCAGTGCCGCAGGACGTGCGGACGCAGCTGGAAACGCTCGGCCAGCTCGCCGATGGTCATGGACTCCTCGTCACCCCTTGACTTCATGTTGACATTAACTTGCAGAGTTGGGTCCAGGTCAAGAGAGAGACCGGCGTCGCACCGGGACGGCCGGACGGCGTCGCACCGAGAAGACCGGACGAGCGGAGTGAACATGCTGGACGCGATCATCATCGGCGGAGGCCCCGCCGGTATGTCCGCCGCGCTGACCCTGGGCCGGGCCCACCGCACCGTGCTGCTGGCCGACAGCGGCCAGGGGCGCAACGCCCCCGCCGACGCCGTGCACAACTTCCTCACCCACGACGGGACGCCCCCCGCGCGCCTGCGCGAACTCGGGCGGGACGATCTCGCCGCGTACCCGACCGTCGAGCACCGCACCACCGAGGTGACCTCGCTGCGCCGGCTGGCCGACGACCACTTCGAGGCCGTCCTCGACGACGGCACGGTCGTCGAGTCCCGCCGGATCCTGCTCGCCACCGGCCTGCGCGACGAACTGCCCGACCTCGACGGCGTGGCCGAGCTGTGGGGCAAGTCCGCCTTCCACTGCCCCTACTGCCACGGCTTCGAGGCCAGCGGCCGGCGGATCGCCGTCCTCGGCGCCGAACCGGAGCGCGTCCGCCTCGCCCTGCACCTGAGCCGCTTCACCGGCGACATGGCCCTGTGCACCGGCGGGGGCGAACTCGAACCGGTGCTGCGCAGCGTCCTGGAGGCCAACGGGATCGCCGTGCACGACCGGCCCATATCCCGCCTCGAGAGCCAGGGCACCGCCCTGCGCCGCATCGTCTTCACCGACGGCTCCGCCCTCGAACGCGACGCCGCCTTCATCAAGACCACCCTGCGCCAGCGCGCCGACTTCGCCGAGCGGCTCGGCTGCGCCACCTTCCC
>NZ_JAPSIW010000058.1 GCF_031178505.1 Streptomyces sp.
CACCGGCGCCGTGGTCCGCCTCGACGGGATCGGCCAGGCGTGCCTGCGGCTCCCCGACGACCGGGGTGTCGTGTTTCCGGGCGGCTACTGCCTCGCCGAAGGCACGGTGAAGACCTTCGACACGGACACCGAGGGACTGGAGTACGAGGATTCGGTCGCCTCACCGGACGGCGAGAACGTCCTGTACGCCTTCAGGGACCCGGATTCCGGACGCTCGCTCCTCCTGCCGTACAACCGGGTCCGGGAGGAGATCGACCGTCCCGTAACCGGCCGGGGGCACGCGCTGCTCGACGACGGAACCCTGGTCGTCCTGCGGGGGACCGGCACCGAGGCGGGCCGTGCCCATCCGGTGCAGTGGTGGCGCACTCCCTTCGCGGCCGACACCCACCTCGCGCCGGCCGGCACCGGGCCGCTCGCCCGGATCGGCAACGCCGACCTCGTCCGCGGAATCTCCGACTGCCTCGCGATCGCCCGGCAGGCCACCGGGACCACACCGAGCGCCGGCGTGTACGAAGCGCTGCTCGCCGCCTGTGACCGCGCCGCCGACACCCACCACTGGCTCGACGACCCGGAGACCGGTGACCTCGCCGGCCCGCTCGCGGCCCTCCGTACCACCGCCGAACAGGTACGCGCGGAGTTCGCCACCGTGGCCGCCCTCACCGGACGGGCCACCGATGCCCTCGCGGAGGCCGAGCGACGTCTCACCCGCCTCACCCGGCAGATCCGAGGGGAGGCCCCCGCGACCGCCACGCAATGGATCTCCCGCCTCACACAACTGCGCCGCGCGCAGGGTCACCTGCTGACCGTGAAGGAGCTGCGGTACGCCGACACGGACGCCGTCGACGCACTGGCACGGCGGGCCGAGGAGGACATCGCCGCCGCGACCCACCGGGCAGTCGCCTTCCTCCGGCGCGAGGACGCCTTCGCGGAGCAGGACGCCGAGGCCCGGCGGCTCGCCGCCGCCGCGGCCGCGGCGGACGGTGTGGCCGCGACCCGTGACCTCGCCGACCGGCTCGACGAGCACGTCCTCGGACTGCGCACCCTCAGCGAGGTCGTCGCCGGCCTCGACGTCGCCGACGCCACCGTGCGCACCTCCATCCTGGAGCGGGTCGCCGGCGTCCTCGGCAGCCTGAACCAGGCCCGTGCCGTCCTCGACGCCCGGCGCGTCGTACTCCTCGACCGGGAGGGGCGGGCCGCCTTCACCGCCGAATTCGCCCTCCTCACCGAGGCCGTCACGGGCGCCCTCGCCTCCGCCACCACGCCCGAGGAGTGCGACAGCCGGCTCGGCGGGCTCCTGGTGCAGCTGGAGAACCTCGAATCCCGCTTCGCCGACCACGACGGCTTCCTCGGCGAACTCGCCGAGAAGCGGACCGAGATCCACGACGCCTTCGCCGCACGCCGCCAGACCCTCGTCGACAGCCGCGCCCGCCGCGCCGAGCGCCTGGCCGAGTCCGCCGGCCGCATCCTCGAAGCGGTCACCCGGCGCGCGGCCGCCCTGGACAGCGCCGACGACGTCCACGCGTTCTTCGCCTCCGACCCCATGGTCACCAAGCTCCGGCGCGCCGCCGGTGAACTGCGTGCTCTGGGCGATCAGGTCCGCGCCGAGGAACTGGAGGGCAGGCTCACCGGCGCGCGCCAGGCGGCCGGCCGGGCCCTGCGCGACCGCACCGAGCTGTACGCCGACGGCGGGGACACCGTCCGCCTCGGACGGCACCGCTTCGCCGTCCAGCGGCAGTCACCCGAGCTCACCCTGGTCCCGTACGGGGACACCCTCGCCTTCGCGCTCACCGGGACCGACTACCGCCGCCCGGTCGTCGATCCCGCCTTCGAGGCCACCCGCCCGTACTGGGGCCGGACCCTGGCGTCGGAGTCCCCGCAGGTCTACCGCTCGGAGCATCTGGCCGCCCGCCTCCTCGCCGAGCACGGCGCCGACGCCCTGGCCTCCGTCGACCTGCCGCTCCTCGTACGGCGCGCCGCCGAGACCGCGTACGACGAGGGGTACGAGCGCGGCGTCCACGACCACGACGCGGCGGCGATCCTCGCCGCGGTGCTGCGTCTGCGCCGCGATGCCGGCACGCTCCGGCACCCGGCAGCCGCCCGGGCCACCGCCCAACTGTTCTGGGCGCACACCGCCACCGACGAGGACCGGGCCCGGTGGACCAGGCGCGCCGTCTCCCTCACCCGCGCCCGTGACCTCTTCGGGACCGCACCGGCCCTCGACGGCCTGTCCCGCGAACTCGCCGAGTGGACGGGCGACCTGCCGGCCGCCGCGTACCTGGTCGAGGAGCTGGCCACGGGTCCTTCCGGGTTCGCTCTCTCCGCGGAGGCGCGCACCCTCCTGGAGAAGTTCCGCGGGACCGTGGGCACCGGTGCGTACGACGAGGACCTCGACGCTCTGGCCGACCTCGCCGCCAGGCGGCAACTCGTCGAGGGCTGGCTCGGCTCCTTCGCCGCCGCGTCCGGCGAACCGGTACCGGACGGCGTTCTGGCCGAGGCGGCCGCCGTCGAACTGTGCCCCGGTCTCGTCCGCTACGACGTCGACGGCCCGACCGGCACCACCGTGACCGGTCTGCTCGGACGCCACCCGCGGGTCCGCGACGGGGCACTGGAGATCCGGCTGGACGAGTTCCTGCGGCGGACGGCGGAGTTCACCGCACGTGACGTCCCGGCCTTCCGGACGTACCAGCGGCTCCGCGGCGACCTCGTCGCCGCTGAACGCGCCCGTCTGCGCCTCGACGAGTACCGCCCCCGGGTCTCGCCCTCGTTCGTCCGCAACCGTCTCGTCGACGAGGTCTACCTGCCCCTCATCGGTGACAACCTCGCCCACCAGCTCGGCGCGGCGGGCGACGACAAGCGCGCTGACAGCCACGGCCTGCTCCTGCTGCTCTCTCCGCCCGGCTACGGCAAGACGACCCTGGTCGAGTACGTCGCCGACCGCCTCGGCCTGCTCCTGGTGAAGGTCGACGGCCCGGCCCTCGGCCGGGCCACCTCCTCCCTCGACCCGGCGGACGCCCCTGACGCGGCGGCCCGGCGCGAGCTGGAGAAGATCACCTTCGCTCTGGAGGCGGGCAACAACGTGCTGCTGTACGTGGACGACATCCAGCACTGCTCCACCGAGTTCCTCCAGAAGTTCATCCCCCTCTGCGACGGCACGCGCAGCCTCGCCGGGCACGACCTGCGGGGCAAGCGCTTCGCCGTCTGCATGGCCGGCAACCCCTACACCGAGTCCGGCCGCCGCTTCCGCGTTCCCGACATGCTGGCCAACCGCGCCGACGTGTGGAACCTCGGCGACGTCCTCACCGGCAAGGAGGACGCCTTCGCCTTCAGCTTCGTCGAGAACGCCCTCACCTCCCACCACGTCCTCGCCCCGCTCGCCGGCCGCGAGCGCTCCGACCTGGAGCTCCTGATCCGGCTGGCAGCCGGCGACCCGACAGCTCGCCGCGACCGACTCACGCACCCCTACCCCCCGGCCGAACTCGACCAGGTCCTCGCCGTCCTCCGCCACCTCCTCACCGCACGCGAGACCGTCCTCGCCGTCAACGAGGCCTACATCGCCTCCGCCGCGACCGCCGACGAGGCGCGAACCGAACCGCCGTTCCGGCTGCAGGGCTCGTACCGCACCATGAACAAGATCGCCGCCCGCATCTCGCCCGCCATGAACGACGCCGAACTCGCCGCCGTCATCGACGACCACTACCTCGCCGAGGCCCAGACCCTCACCACCGAAGCCGAGGCCAACCTCCTCAAGCTCGCCGCACTCCGCGGCACTCTCACCCCGGCACTGGCAGCCCGCTGGAACGAGATCACCGCCGCTCACATCCGTACCCGGGCCCTCGGCGACTCCGCCGACGATCCCCTCGCCCGGGCGGTCGCCGCTCTCGGCCTGCTCGCCGACCGCATCACCGCCGTCGAGACGGCGATCACCCGCGCGGCGGACCCCCGCCACCTCCACGCCCGCCCGGCCGGGCGGCACGCAGCAATCGCCGACGCCGACGCCGTACCCGCTTCCGACCACCACCGGCGCTGACGAGGGAAGGGCGGCGATCACATGGCCAGGCCTCTGCACGCGGCGATCGGAGAGCACCCGGTCCTCTGCCTGATGTGCGACAACGACACGTTCCGCGAGCGGGAGGTGCTGCTGAACAGTACGGGGATGGGGCTCTTCAACATGGCGTGGGCGAACGAGTCGGCCACCGGCTTGATCTGCCGGTCGTGCGGATACGTCCATCTCTCCGTCAACCGCGACCTGAGGACGTACCGACAGAAGCGGGAGCATTGAGGCCCGTCTGCCGGTCCGGGCGCGCTCGGAACAGGCCGACAAGGCTCTCTGAGCGTGCCACCTCGTAAAAAGGGGTAAAACAGGCAATAGGTGCTCCTCTTCGGTCCTTCACGGAGTCGCACCTGTTGGGAGAGTGCCATGGACCCGTGGCTGGTCTGGCTGACCGCCGCAGGAGTGCTGGCGGTGGCGGAGATCCTCACCCTCACTGCCGCCCTCGGTCTCCTCGGCGTCGCCGCGGCCGTCACGGCGGGAGCCGCCGCCCTCGGGCTCTCGCCACCCCTGCAGCTCGTGGTCTTCGCCGCTCTGGCCGCGACCGGCTTGTTGTTCGTGCGCCCCCTCGCCGCGCGCCATCTGCTCAAGGCGCAGACGGAGCGATTCGGTGTGGACGCGCTGGTGGGCCGCTCCGCCCACGTCGTGTCGGAGGTGACGGGCCTGGGCGGCAGGGTGCGCATCGGGGGCGAGGAGTGGACGGCCCGCGCCTACGACGAGACGCTGGTGATACCTCCGGGGGCGACCGTCGACGTCATGGAGATCGACGGCGCCACCGCCGTCGTCTATCCCCGGGAGTGAGTCATGGACGTGCCGGGAGTGCTCATAGCCGGTCTGATCCTCGCGGCGCTCGCCGTGTTCACCGTGGTGCGGGCGGTACGCATCGTGCCGCAGGCGCGAGCCCGCAACGTCGAACGCCTCGGCCGCTACCGGCGCACCCTGAGGCCGGGCCTCAATCTCGTCATCCCCTATGTCGACCGCGTCTACCCGATGATCGACCTGAGGGAGCAAGTGGTCTCCTTCAAGCCCCAGCCGGTCATCACCGAGGACAATCTCGTCGTCGAGATCGACACCGTGCTGTACTTCCAGGTCACCGATCCACGAGCGGCCGCCTACGAGATCGCCGACTTCCTCCAGGGTGTGGAACAGCTCACCGTCACCACCCTGCGCAACGTTGTGGGCTCCATGGACCTGGAGAAGACCCTGACCTCCCGGGACACCATCAACAACCAGCTCCGTGGTGTGCTCGACGAGGCGACCGGCAAGTGGGGGCTGAGGGTCAACCGGGTGGAGATCAAGGCCATCGACCCTCCGCAGTCCATCAAGGACGCGATGGAGAAGCAGATGCGCGCGGAGCGGGACAAGCGGGCGGCGATCCTGGGAGCGGAGGGGCAGCGCCAGTCGCAGATCCTCACCGCCGAGGGGGACAAGCAGGCCGCCGTGCTCCGGGCGGAGGGCAACCGCACCGCCGAGATCCTCAAGGCCGAGGGGCAGTCCCGAGCAGTCGACGAGGTCTTCCAGGCCGTCCACCGCAACGACCCCGACCCCAAGCTCCTCGCCTACCAGTACATGCAGATGCTGCCCCAGCTCGCCCAGGGCGCGGGCAGCACCTTCTGGGTGATCCCCAGCGAGGTCACCTCCGCGCTCCAAGGGGTGTCCCGCGCCTTCAACGAGGTGTTGCCTCCTTCTCCGGCCGTCCGGGATGCGCCCGCGGAGGGCAGGGCCGCCACCCAGGCGGCCGAAGACGCGGCCCAGGCCGCTGAGGCCGCCGCCGAAGCACTCGCCGACGCGGCCGAGGCCGACACATCCTCCACCGCTCGCCCTCATGAGCCGCAGGCGCCAGAGGGCAGCTAGGGGACGGCCGGTCGAGCTCCTGTCCTGGCCGGTGAGCCTCGACGGGCGACAGGAGCGTTCCACCACGAGCTCCTGACCTGGGGAAATAAGTGCACGGTGAACGGATAGGTCTGTCCGGATAACGGTCGTGTCACGCCTCCTGCGCTTTTCGTAGATCACCGTGAGTAAGGTGACGTGCGTCACGTGACGAGGGTGGGTTGCCGTGGTAGGAATGCGCAACTCCGCAGGTGGCACCACCCCTCGCCACCTCCTGGAGGGCCGGTGCATTCCCGGCCGTGCTCGACCTGGTGATCACTGTCCGAGTCCGCGGACGGCTCACCTCCGGTCGCCGAACGGACAACGGCGTTCGCTCAAAGCCCGCACCCGTCACCGGCGCAGCCTCCCGCGCGCCGGTCCTGCGCCATTGAGGTCCCCCCGTGTCACTCGACTCCTTCACCCAGTCCGTCGACAAGGCGGTCAGCGGATTCTTCGAGCCCATAGCCACCTGGCTCGGCGAGGTCGTCTTCTACTCCGTGCCCGTCGGCGGCACGGAGCTTCCGCTCATCGTCGCCTGGCTCGTCGTCGCCGGTCTCGTGTTCACCGTCTGGTTCGGCTTCGTGCAGCTGCGGAAGTTCCGCCTGGCGATCGACGTGGTCCGCGGCAAGTACGACGAGAAGGGGTCGACGGGAGAGGTCAACCACTTCCAGGCCCTCACCGCCGCCGTCTCCGGCACCGTCGGCCTCGGCAACATCGCCGGCGTGGCCGTCGCCGTCTCCATCGGCGGCCCCGGTGCCACCTTCTGGATGATCCTCTGCGGCCTGCTCGGCATGGCCACCAAATTCGTAGAGGTCACGCTCGGCGTGAAGTACCGCGAGGTGCACGCCGACGGCACCGTCTCCGGCGGCCCCATGCACTACCTCCCCAAGGGCCTCGCGGACCGCTTCGGCAAGAACGGCAGGACCCTCGGCAAGGTCCTCGCCGTCCTGGCCTCCTTCATGGTCCTGTTCTTCGGCCTGTTCGGCGGCAACCTCTTCCAGGTCAACCAGTCCTACGCCCAGCTCGTCTCCGTCACCGGCGGCGAGACCGGCCTGATGGGCTCCTCGGCCGGTGCCCTGTTCTTCGGCATCCTGATCGCGGCCCTCGTCGGCGTCGTCCTCCTCGGCGGCATCCGCTCCATCGCCTCCGTGACGAGCCGGCTCGTCCCGGCCATGGCCGGCATCTACATCGCCGCCTGCCTCGTCGTCATCGCCGTGAACGTCACCGCCGTGCCTTCCGCGGTCTCCACGATCATCGAAGGGGCCTTCAACCCGCAGGGCGTCGCGGGCGGTGTCCTCGGAGCGCTGATCATCGGCTTCAAGCGAGCCGCGTTCTCCAACGAGGCCGGTCTCGGCTCCGCCCCGATCGCCCACTCCGCGGTCAAGACCAAGCACCCCGCCAGCGAGGGGCTCGTCGCCCTCCTGGAGCCCTTCATCGACACTGTCGTCATCTGCACGATGACCGCGCTGACCATCGTCATCGCCAACCCGGCCAGCTACGTCGAGGTCCGCAAGGGCGGTGAGTCCATCGGCGGCGTCACCATCACCTCCGACGCCTTCGCCACCGTCCTGCCCTGGTTCCCCTACATCCTGACCCTCGCGGTCATGCTGTTCGCGATCTCCACCGTGCTGACCTGGGGTTACTACTGCATGAAGGCCTGGACGCACCTGTTCGGCCGCAGCCGTGTCAGCGAGCTCACGTTCAAGGTCCTGTACACGGTCTTCGCGGTCGCCGGTTCCCTGCTCACCCTGCAGACCCTGATCGACATGGCCGACGCGGTGCTCTTCACGCTCGCCGTCATCAACATCATCGGCCTCTACCTCCTCGCCCCCGTCGTCAAGCGCGAGCTCAACTCCTTCCTCGCCTTCGTCAAGCGCCGTGACGCCGGACTCGACACGGACGAGGACACCGACCAGGAGCCGGTGAGGACCACCGTCTGACCGCCCCGGCGGCCCGGCTCCCGAAGGACCCTGCTCGCACCTCGCGCCTTGGTGCGGGACAGGGTCCTTCACCCTGTTCCAGCTGGTGAGAGACGCCTGGTGAGACTCCCGAACGCCCGATAGGGTGTGAAGAACGCATCAAGAACGACGATGCTGGTGTGCCGGGAAGTCTGGTCGGCGTCCGAGGGCCTGTGCGCCCGTCCGCCGACATGCCCCGGAGGGTCCCCCCATGACTCAGGCACGCCCCCGCAAGACCGTCTTCGGACTCCTTCCCTGGCCGGAACGCCAGGCGATCGCCCAGGCCCTGCGTACGGAAACCGTGGGAGGCCTCGTGCTCCTCGCGGCCGCCCTGGTGGCCCTGGTCTGGGCGAACAGTCCGTGGAGCGGCGCCTACGAGGCCGTACGGGACTTCCACTTCGGGATACCCGCCCTCGGGTTGGACCTCTCGGTGGGCCACTGGACCGCCGACGGGCTCCTGGCGGTCTTCTTCCTGGTCGCCGGCATCGAGCTGAAACGCGAACTGGTCGTCGGTGAACTGCGTACCCCCGCCACCGCCGCGCTGCCCGTCGTCGCGGCCCTGTGCGGCATGGCCGTACCCGCCGCCCTCTACATCCTGACCGCCGCGGCGGGCGGTGGGAGTCTCGGCGGCTGGGCCGTGCCCATGGCCACCGACATCGCCTTCGCCCTCGCCGTCCTCGCGGTCATCAGCACCCACCTGCCCTCGGCGTTCCGGGCGTTCCTGCTCACCCTTGCCGTCGTCGACGACCTCGGTGCCATCCTCATCATCGCCGTCTTCTTCTCCAGCGACCTCAACTTCTGGGCGCTCGGAGGGGCCGTCGGCGGCCTCGTCCTCTTCTACGTGCTCCAGCGCTTCCGAGTCCGTGGCTGGTGGTGGTACGTGCCGCTCGGTGTCGCATCCTGGGCCCTGATGTACAACTCCGGGGTCCATGCCACCGTCGCCGGCGTCGCCATGGGGCTCATCCTGCGCACCACGCGGGACAAGGGAGAAGCGGCGTCGCCGGGGGCACGCGTGGCCCACCTCGTCCATCCCCTCTCGGCGGGCGTCGCCGTTCCCCTCTTCGCTCTGTTCGCCGCGGGCGTCAGTGTCTCCGGCACCGCGCTCGGCCATGTGTTCACCGACCCCGAGCCCCTCGCCGTCGTCATCGGTCTGGTCGTGGGCAAGATCCTCGGCATCTTCCTCGGCACCTACCTCGCCGCCCGCTTCACCCGCGCCCAGCTCAACCCCGACCTCGCCTGGGCCGACGTCCTCGGCCTCGCCACCCTCGCCGGCATCGGCTTCACCGTCGCCCTTTTGATCGGCGAACTCGCCTTCCCCGAACCCGCCGAAGCCGAACACGTCAAGGCCGCCGTCCTCGTCGGCTCCCTGATCGCCGCGGCGCTCGCGGCGGTCCTCCTCCTGCGCCGCAACCACCTGTACAAGCGGCTGTGGGAGGAGGAGAACCTCGACGAGGACGCCGACGGCATTCCCGACATCCATCAGACCGGCGCCCGGTCGGGCGGAGCGCGTTGACGGGGGAGGACCCGGGGCCGGCCCTGCTCGGCGTGACCGTGGTCCTCGCGCTCCTCGTCATCCGCACGGGGGCCCGTGAGCTCAGGACCCCCGGCAGCGCTCGCCAGGAGTGGACGTTTCTGCGGGATCGGCGGGGACTGCTCACCTTCCTGGTGACGACATCGGTCCTCTCCGCCGTGACCTGGACGGTCTCCGGCCCGGCGCACCTGCCCTGGGCCGCCCTGGCAGCGCTTCTCGCGACCCGTGTCCTGTCCGGGAGGTGACGGTGACCAGGACCTGTCGGGACGTTGTGCCGCATGCGGCTGTCCGACCGTGTCGATGCCTGACAGACGGTCGTCCGGGCCCATCCCGCGCACGAACACGCCCGTCGGAGCCGAGGGGCACTCCCGGCGTATCCGGCTCGGAGACTACGCCTGGCCCTGGGCGGCACCGCTTGCCCGCGATCAAGCGTAAGTAACGGAACCTTGCCGAAAGTCGGCAATCAAGAGTGCCGGTGGGTGCGCGTCAAGGACCTGTCAACGCCGCATAAGGAGGGTGTAAGGTCCGTTGCGGTGTGCCGGGAAGTCTGGTCGGCGAACAAGGGACGCGTGTCTTCTTCTGCCGATCGGGGGACTTCCGCCATGGTGCTTGTCGCCGTTTTCGGGGCCGCGCTGCTCGTCGCGGTCCTGCTGTCCGGGCTCGCCGCTCGTACCGTCCTGTCCACCTCACTTCTGTTTCTGGTCGGCGGCGCGCTGGTCAGTGACGGGTTCCTCGGGCTGATCCACATCTCGCCGGAGAGCGAGATCGTGTCGGTCACGGCCGACCTGGCGCTGTTCGCGGTGCTGTTCACGGACGGCACGCACGTCTCCTTCGGCAAGCTGCGCGCCAACTGGCGCGACCCCGCCCGGGCCCTCGGTCTCGGCATGCCACTCGCCTGCGTGGGCATGGCGCTGATCACGCACTACCTCGTCGGTCTGGACTGGACGACCTCCTTCCTGGTCGGCGCGGTACTCGCGCCCACCGACCCGGTGTTCGCCTCCGCGATCGTGGGACGCAAGGAGGTACCCGCGCGACTGCGCGAGCTGCTGAACGTCGAGAGCGGCATCAACGACGGCCTCGCTCTCCCCGTCGTCCTCGTCCTCATCGCGGCCGCCGGCCCGACGGCGGCCGGAGCCGAGGCGTCGTACGGGAGCATCGCCCTGGAGCTCGGCCTCGGGCTGGCCTTCGGAGTCCTCCTCCCGCTGCTCGTCAACGGGCTCGTCCGGTTCCGGCTGCTCGGCGCGGAGCCCAAGCTCCAACCTCTGCTGCCGCTGGCCACCGGCGTCATCCTGTACGCCGCCTGCCACCTCACGCACGCGAACCCCTACCTGGCCGCCTTTTCCGCGGGTGCGGTGCTCGTCGCCGTCTCACCCGAGTCGCAGAAGGCGTTCGAGCCGCTGGGGGAGTCGCTGGCCGAACTCGCCAAGTTCGCCGCCCTGCTCGTCTTCGGTGCGCTGTTGACCCCGCAGCTCTTCGGTGACCTGTCCGTCGGCGGGTACGTGGCAGTCGTGCTGGCGATCGTGCTCATCCGGCCCATGTCGCTGCTGCTGTCGCTGTGGGGGGCGAGGATCTCCCGCCGGGAGAAGCTGGTCGCGGCGTGGTTCGGCCCGAAGGGCTTCGCCTCGGTCGTCTACGGACTGCTCGTCCTCCAGGCCGGCATCCCGCAGGGCCAGGAGGCGTACACGCTGATCGCTGTCTGTATCGCGTTCTCGATCATCGCCCACAGCAGCACCGACGTCCCCATCGCCCGCCTCTTCCACGTCGACGACCTTGTCGGCGCCGGCGGTGATCATTCGCCCCGCGGCATCCCCCGGACGGCCGAGGCACTTCCGCATGCGCGCCCGTGACCTCGCCCGGGCTTGTGCCCGGCTTCCGGCGGACGCCACCTTGCGGGAGGCATCTGCCCTTCTGCTGTGGCAGCGGCCTGCGGTGCTCGTCGTGGTCAGCGAGGACGGGCACCCTTTGGCCGTCGTCACCGCGGCGCGGATTCTGACAGCCGCGCTGCCCGCGTCGGTGGTCGAGGACCCGCTCCTCGCCGCCGTCGGGGGCGGATCGCTCGACGACGCCATACGGGCCCGGGCGGCGTCTCTGCGGCTCGCCGACCTCCTGCCCGAGCGCCCTCTCCTGCCGCCTGTGGTGAGTCCCGACGCGACACCCGTCCACATGGCCGCGCTCATGGAGCGCACCGGCAGTCCAGAGGTGCTGGTCGTCGCGTACGAAGACCAGCCGCAGGTGCTCGGCACCGTCGATGCTGCCCGCCTGCTCCACTACTACTTTCCTGGGCGACATGAACTTCCGGCATGACCTCCACGCGGCTCCGTGCCGTACTTCGCGGAGCAGCGGCTCTGTCGAGGCGATCTCGAGGGTGCGCGTCGACGGTAGGGAGCCAGCACGTGAACGAGGAACCCGTCTTCGTCCGGAGCAGGTGGGGGACCGCCCGGTACGTGTACAACCACCGCGACCCGGTCGGGCTCGCGCTGATCATCCTCACACCGCTCGTCGCGCTCGGAGTGCTGTACGGCATGGGGGCTGAGAACACGGGCCGAATACGGTCGCGAGGCCGGCGGCGCCGAGGGCGGTCGCGGTGCGCAGCAGGGTACGTCGGTTCACGCGGTTCTCCAGGTGTTCGTCGTCGACGCGGGTCGGAGTGGTCAGGGAGCCAGCGGTTCGTCCGCGAGGTAGGGCGGGGCGGGGTCGTACTGGATCTCCCGGCGCACCGCCCGGGCGTGCTCGCGGCCGTGCAGGCGTCCCACGAGCCACAGCGCGCTGTCGATGCCCGCGGACACTCCCTGGCTGGTCAGCAGTCGGCCGTCCACGACGTACCGGGCGTCGGAGACGACGGTGACGTCACCGCGGGCCCTCAACGCCTCCTCGTACTGCCAGTGGGTGGCGACCCGGCGGCCGCGGGCCGGCCCTGCGGCGTGCAGGAGGAAGGCGCCGGTGCAGACGCCGACGACCCACTCGACCCGCGCGGCCTGAGCGCCGATCCATGTGGTGACGCGCGGGTTGTGCGGTTCGGTCTCACGGGCGCCGGATCCGCCGGGGACCAGCAGCACGTCGATCGGAGGGTGGTCGTCCAGGGTGTGGTCCGGCAGGACGCGCATCCCCTTGGCGCAGCGGACGGGTCCGGGGCGTTCGGCGAGGAGCAGCGCGCGGTCCGCCCCTTCCCGCAGGGCGGCGGAGGTGGTGAAGACCTCCCAGGGGCCGGCGAAGTCGAGTTCCTCGGCGGTGTCGAAGAGGAGGATGCCGTAGGTGGTCATGGCAAGCCGTTCGTGTCGGGTGCGGTGCGTACCACAAGAGGGATGCGGGGGAGGGGTGATGGTGTGACGGGACGCGGCGCCGGTCAGGCGGTGTTCACGGTGCCCCGGCGCTGGTACTCGAGGACTTCCTCGGCGAACAGGGCCGTGTCGGGTCCGAGGAACCGCTCGATCTGCCAGATTCCCAGGTCGATGCCCGAGGTGACCTCTCCGCAGGTGACGAGGTCGCCGTCGCAGACGATCCGGCCGCCGACCACGAGACGGCTCTGGGCCCGAAGCTCCTCCCGGGCGATGTGGTGGGTGGTGCAGCGGCGTCCGGCCGTCAGGCCGGTGGCGGACAGCAGCATGGTGCCCGTGCACACCGCGCCCAGGACGAGGCCGTCCCGCAGGGCGGCCGCGAGTGCCCGGGGCAGGATGCCGCGCTGATCTCCCGCTGGAGGCCGGAGCCCCCTCGCCGTAGCCTCCGCCGGGGACGACGATCACGTCGGCAAAACGCGGCGACCAGACGTCCCGGCAGACGACCTCCATACCGGAGGAGGTCGTCACCCGGCGCGTTCCGTCCGCCGTGACGAAGGACTGCGCGTCGTGTTCCTCGCCAATGATGCCGAACACCTCGATGTGGTCGGCGAAGTCCTGTTCCTCCACCCCGTCGTCGAGGACGGTGTGGACGCGCAGAGGGCGCGGGGGCCGCGGGCGTACGGACGGAGAAGGCATGAAAGGGCCTCCGCGAAGAGCTGGGGGGACGTGTGCCCCGCAGACCGGGCCGCGAGGCGGGAACGCGCTCAGTCTTCCGGCGGCCGCTCCCCGGCGACACCGGCACGAGTGCCCCTGGTGCGCAAGATACGGCCAGCCCGGAGCCTGGGCCCCATCAGCGGCGCAAAGCGGACCTGTACGACGGCGTCGTGCCGACCTGCCGGACGAAGTGATGGCGGAGTGTCTCGACCGCCCCGAACCCGGTGGCCTCCGCGACCCGCGCCAAGGGCAGCTCCGTCGTCTCCAGGAGCTCCCTGGCGCGCTCGACGCGCTGCGTCAGCAGCCAGCGCAGCGGCCTCGTGCCCGTTTGGGCGCGGAAATGCCGCGTCAGACTGCGCCGGCTCATCATCGCGTGCGCCGCGATGTCGGCCAGGGACAACGGCTCACCCAACTTGTGGCGCACCCACACTTGCAGCGTCTCGCCGAGGTCAGCGGAGTCGGTCCCGAGCATCACCAGCACGCGCGCCGCTCGCGGCGGCGGCGGCGCCGTGGTCCTGACGGACCAGGTGGAGGCACCAGTCCGTGGCGATGCCGGCTGTCGTCCCGACTCGAAAGAGTCGCAGATCAGGGGGCCGTTTCAGAGTGATCTGAAACGGCCCCTTGATCGTTTCTGGGGACCGCTGGGAGACCCGCCCGCCTTGACCGGGTCGGAGGGCCGCGGCGGCCGGACCGGGGAGCGGCCCGTAGGTCACCGCCGGCGGTGTACCGCCCGAGGGCCGACCCGTTCGCCCACGGCGCCGATCGCGGCGGCGTCGGACGGTTCGGCCGCGTAGTCAGGCAGGTCGACACTGCTGACCTGCTTGCCCAGCTCCAGCATCCTGGCGAGGATCCAGCGCCGGTTCAGCAGCCCGTTGCGCACCCGCAGCCCCGTCGCGGTACGAGGTGCCAGGAAGGGGCCGGTGCGGTCGCCGCCCTCCTGGCAGCCCTGGGCGTAGTCGCGCAGGATGTGCTCGTAGCGGGTGAAGGCGGTGCGGTGGTCGCCGCGGGCCCGGGCCAGCTCGCCGGCCAGGACGTACGCCGCCACCACGGCGGTGCCGGTGCCCATCCCGCCGATGGTGGCCCCGCAGGCGGCGTCGCCCAGCAGGGCGATCCGACCGGTGGACCAGGTGGGCACGTCGGCCCGGCTGATCGAGTCGAAGTACAGCTCGGGGGCCCGCCTCAGGCTCTCCAGCAGCCTGGGCACCTCCCAGCCGAGGCCGGCGAAGGCCTCCTGGACCAGCGCCTTCTGCTGCGCCGCGTCGTGGCGGTCGTAACGGAGCTCGGGCGAGGCGAAGACGAAGAAGGCACCCGCCCGAGTCGGGTCACGGTGGTCGGCCCCCACGGCGGCGAGTCGGCCGGGGACGTTGAGGCCGACGGAACCGGGAGGCAGGCCCAGGTCGTTGGGCAGCTGCCAGGTGGCCGCGTAGTAGCCGAGGTGGCGGACGTGACGTGCCTCCGGGCCGAAGGCGAGCCGACGGACGTGGGAGTGCAGGCCGTCGGCGCCGATCACCAGGTCGAACTCGCGTGGCGCGCCGTTCCGGAAGGCCACCCGGACGCCGGTGGGTGTCTCCTCCAGGGCGGTGATGGTGTCGCCGAAGAGGTACTCGGTGTGCGGGAGGCTGCGCCGGTGCAGTACCCGGGCGAGTTCCCCGCGCGGGATCTCGAGGTCCCCGCCCGCGAAGTCGGCGGGCAGGCTGAGGAGTTCACGGCCGCGCTGGTCGACGAAGGTGATCGGGCTGCCGCCGGTGTCGAGGGTCCGCAGCTCGTCGAGCACGCCCATCCGCTCCAGCACGGTCAGGTGGGTCTCCCCGCGGAAGTCGACCGCCTGACCACCGCCGCGCAGAGCGGGGGCCAGCTCGACGACGGTGGTCTCGAAGCCGTACCGCCCCAGCCAGTGGGCCAGTGCCGGGCCGGCGATGCTCGCGCCCGAGATCAGGACCTTCGTGCTCACGTGAACCACTCCATCCGGACTGCCGAATTAACTGTGTCCATGGGACGCTATTTAGTTCTGTGTACGGTAGACGCAGTGGGGCTGTCCCGCAAGGGCGGCCCGGACACGAGGCGGAACACGAGACGGGGAGGGAAATGGGCGGGGAAGCGAACGAGGGCGTACGGCTGCTCTGGGAGCCGCCCGCCAAGCCGTCCCGGGGGCCGAAGCCCGCGCTGAGCCTGGAGCGGATCGCGGCGGCGGGCGTCGAGATCGCGGATGCCGAGGGCCTCGGCGCCGTCTCGATGCAGAAGGTCGCCGGCCTGCTCGACTTCACCAAGATGTCGCTCTACCGCTATGTGCCCGGTAAGGCGGAACTGGTCGCGCTCATGGTGGAGGCCGCGGTCGGCGAACCGCCGCCGGCCGTGGACAGGCCCGGCTGGCGCGAACAACTGAAGGACTGGGCGCGGCAGCTGGCGCGGTTGTTCACCGAGCACCCGTGGCTGCTCGACGCCACTGTCGGACCACGGGTGATGGGCCCCAAGGAACTCGGCTGGCTGGAGCGGGTGGTCGCGGCCCTGGACGGCCACGGGCTGACCGGACCCGAGCGGATGGACGCCGCGGTGCTGCTGGCCGGCCACGTCCGCGGCATCGCCGAGCAGGCCCGCGCGGCCCGGCCGGACGGCTCGCCCGAAACGGAGCTCCTGGCCGTCCTCGGCCCTCTGGTGCGCCGGCACGCCGACCGGTTCCCCGCGCTCGCCGCGGCCATGTCCGCACAGGACGGCCGGGACCAGGCGCTGGACTTCGGCCTGGAGCGGATCCTCGACGGTCTGGAGGCCCTGATCGCCCGCCGCACCGGGTGACGCGCGCGAGTCCGGCCGCGACTCCTCGGACCACGCGGGCCTGACGGGTGAGGTCCGAGCCGTGGGGCCTCCCGTGGAAGGAAGGCCCCACGGCTCAGGTCGCGAGCCGACTCACGACCCGCGGAGCCAGGGCCGGGTCACCCGGGCGGAAACACCGGCGTCCGCAACCGCCGCCGGGCAGTGGTCGGCGCCACGCTCACTTCTCCGAACCCGGGCCTGACGCCCCCTCGTCCTCGTTGTCCGCCCGGGTGGGTCGGGGCAGGGGGATGCGGGTCTGTCCTTCGATCGGTGCGGGGGTGCGCTCGCCGAGCCGGTCCTCCAACTGGCGGAGCCTCGTACGCGTCTCCTCGGGCGTCATGTCTCCCCCCGTCACCGCTGCCGCGGACCGGGAAGCGACGGACGGCCCTGCCCCGGCGCGCGGCGCGGCCGGTTCAGCTCCTCGTCGCCCGACGGGACGGGCGGATCGCCCGCCCCGTCGGGGACGGCGCCCGCCCCCTCCGGCGGCAGCAGCCGGACGCCCGGCGAGACGACCGTGGCACCGAGCGCGTCGAGCCGGGCGCGCACGGCGGGCGCCTTCGGGCGCGCCGGGTCTCCCGCACCGGTGGCGGAGGCGCCCGGCGGGGCCGCCGGATCGTCCACGAGGAACAGGTGGGCGTCGTCGGTCATGCTCGTCTCCTTCGCGGACGCGATGGTCGTGTGCCGTCCTCGCCTACCCCCTCCGGCGCGAGCCACCACGGCTCCCGTCACTCTCGCCCCCGGCGGGACGGCGCCGCGCACGCCGCCGTCCCGCCCGGCATCCGGTGCCGGTTGCCCGCCACCTGCCGGTGGACGGCGTGGGCGCCCCACCGCCCCGGCGGCAGCGCCCCAGCCCCGGCCGCGCGCGCG
>NZ_JAPSIW010000588.1 GCF_031178505.1 Streptomyces sp.
GCTCGGCCAGCTCCTCGCGCAGGGCGGCGAAGTTCTCGATGATCCCGTTGTGCACGACGGCCACCCGGCCCGCGTTGTCGAGGTGCGGATGCGCGTTGGCGTCGGTCGGCCCGCCGTGCGTGGCCCAGCGGGTGTGCCCGATCCCCACGGTCCCGCCGGGCAGCGGCCGGTCGACCAGCTCCTTCTCCAGGTTGACGAGCTTCCCGGCCTTCTTCGCCGCGGCGAGCCCGCCGTCGGAGAGCACGGCGACACCGGCCGAGTCGTAGCCCCGGTATTCGAGCCGCTTGAGGCCCGCGACCACTACATCAAGCGCCGACTGACCGCCGACGTATCCCACGATTCCGCACATGGCGGCAGCCTACGGCGGATGCCGCCCACCATCGTGGACTCAGGACAGCTTGGCGGCCTGCGCGTCGAGCAGGGCCTTCGGCGGGGTCGCGATGCCGCCGGGGGCGCCGCTCGTGGTGGAGGCGACCGCCACCGTGCCGCCCACGCGGAACAGGACGACGTTGGTGAGGTGCGGACCGCTGCTCCAGTCCAGAGTGATCGTCCAGGCCAGCGCCTCGTCACCGACGGCCACCGGCAGGGGCGCGACCGAGCGCACCTTCGTCGTCTCGTCGATGACCGTGAAGGTGAAACCGTCTCGGCACGCCGATGCCGAGGTCCGCACCGCCGCCAGTGCCTCCCGCGCTCCGTCCGCCTCGTACGAGGAGAGCGACAGGTCGGTGGCGGCGTTTCCCGGAGCCGTGGCGCCACCCGCCTTCGGCATCTCCGTCATCGTCGTCTCCGCGGTGGCGAAGGCGAGATGGTGCGGAATGGAGTACAGCGCGTCGGCGAGGGGCTTGCACGCCTCCTTGTCGACCGTCACGGAAGGCGAACCGATCCCGGGTCCCTTCCTCTCCCCCACCGCGTAGCCCGGGAGGTCCCCCTGGCCGACGATCGCCTCCTCCAGCTCGGGGAGGGTCAGCACCTTCCGCGCGGGCGCGGACGGCGTGGCGGGGGCGGCGGAGGCGCCGGGGGCGGCCTCCGCGGCGGGCCCCTCGCTCCGGCCACCGGCCTGCTGTCCGCCACCGCACGCGGCGGTGAGGAGGACGAGGGAAACGGCGGCGGCGGCTCTGACTGGCGTACGCATGTGCGGTGACTCTCTGCTTCTCTCCACGCCGCCGGACGACGGCTCCCCCCGCGCGGGACCCTCGGGCGCACGCGGCCCCACATGATCGCCCGCGCCGGGGCCCGGGGCAATCCCTTGCGCCACGTGACCGACCCCACCACCCACGGTCCGGCGGGAGCCGGGACAATGGCGGGGTGATCACTTCGCCGCCACGAAGCCCCCACGGCAACGGCACCTCCCCCCGCCGGTCCTCCGAGCCGACCCCGTACGTCGACCTCACCCGGGCCGAGTGGAGTGCCCTGCGGGACAAGACGCCGCTGCCGCTGACCGCCGAGGAGGTCGAGAAGCTGCGCGGGCTCGGGGACGTCATCGACCTGGACGAGGTGCGCGACATCTATCTGCCGCTCTCCCGGCTGCTCAACCTGTACGTGCAGGCCACGAGCGGGCTGCGGGGGGCGCTGAACACGTTCCTCGGGGAGAACGCGGAGCAGCGCGGCACCCCGTTCGTCATAGGGGTCGCCGGCTCCGTCGCGGTCGGCAAGTCGACCGTCGCCCGGCTCCTGGAGGCCCTGCTGGCCCGCTGGCCGGAGCACCCGCGGGTGGAGCGGATCACCACCGACGGCTTCCTCTACCCGATGGCGGAGCTCCAGGCGCGCGGCCTGATGTCCCGGAAGGGCTTCCCCGAGTCGTACGACCGGCGGGCGCTCACCCGGTTCGTGGCGGACGTCAAGGCGGGCAAGGAGGAGGTCACCGCCCCGGTCTACTCGCACCTGATCTACGACATCGTGCCGGGCGAGCGGCTGGTGGTGCGCCGGCCGGACATCCTGATCGTGGAGGGGCTGAACGTCCTCCAGCCGGCGCTGCCCGGAAAGGACGGCAGGACCCGGGTGGGCCTGGCCGACTACTTCGACTTCTCGGTGTACGTGGACGCCCGGGCCGAGGACATCGAGAGCTGGTACCTGAATCGTTTCCGCAAGCTGCGCGAGACGGCCTTCCAGAATCCGGACTCGTATTTCCAGCGCTACACCCAGGTCTCCGAGGAGGAGGCCCTGGACTACGCGCGCACGATGTGGCGGACCATCAACAAGGTCAACCTCCTGGAGAACGTGGCCCCGACCCGCGGCCGGGCGACCCTCGTCGTGCGCAAGGGGGCCGACCACAAGGTGCAGCGTCTGAGCCTGCGCAAGCTCTGACGTCCGTAAGCTCGGCGCATGCTGCACCTGCGGATGATCGTGCCGCCCGGCCGGACGCCGGACGCCGTCAAGCTGATCGAGTCGACCGTCGGCACCACCCATCTGGTGGTGCTGCCGGGCGCCGCGCGCGACCCCTCCGGGGACGTGGTGACGTGCGACGTGGCCCGTGAGGCGTGCGACGAGCTCCTCGCCGGACTGCGCGGGCTGCGGATCGACGAGGACGGGGCGATCTCCGTCGACGACGTCGGCCTGTCGCTGTCGAAGCGGGCCGACGCGGCCGAGGAGGAGGCCCCCGGCGAGTCCGCCGACGCGGTGATCTGGGAACAGCTCACCGGCGCGACCCACGAGGAGTCGACGCTCTCCGTCACCTACGCCGCGTTCATGATCCTGGCGACGATGATCGCCGCCTGCGGTGTCGTCCTCGACAACGCGATCCTGATCGTCGGCGCGATGGCGGTCGGCCCCGAGTTCGGCCCGCTGGCGGGCGTCTGCACGGCGGTGGTACGGCGGGCCCCGAGGCTCGCGGTGCGCTCGCTGATCGCGCTCCTGGCCGGTTTCGCGGCGGCGATCGCCGCGACGACCCTGTTCAGCCTGGGCATGGACGCGGCCGGCCTGTTCAGCAGGGAGCAGCTGGACGGGGCCCGGCCCAACACCGGATTCATCTGGCAGCCGGACCCGTTCTCCTTCGTGGTGGCGGTGCTCGCGGGCGCGGCCGGCACGCTGTCGCTGACCTCGGCCAAGTCGGGCGCCCTGGTGGGTGTGGCGATCTCGGTGACGACCGTTCCGGCCGCGGCGAACGCGGCGGTGGCCCTCGGCTACGGCGAGCTCGGCCAGATGTGGGGCTCGGTGGAGCAGCTGCTGCTCAACCTCCTCGGCATCATGCTGGCCGGGACGCTGACGCTGTACACGCAGAAGCTCCTGTGGCGGTCGCAGCGCGGCCGGTGGACCCGCCGAGGCAGGCCCGGCGCCGCCTCGACCCGCCCGAAGCCCCGCTCCTGACGGCCCCGGCGCCGTACGCGCGAGGGCCCCGCCGCACCCTGTGCGACGGGGCCCTCCCTTCATACGTCGAGCGGGCGTACCCCTAGCCCAGCGCCGACTTCACGACGTCCGCCAGGCGCTGCGCGACCGACCGGGCCTGCTCGATGTCGGCGGCCTCGACCATGACGCGGACCAGCGGCTCCGTACCGGAGGAGCGCAGCAGGACGCGGCCGGTGGAGCCCAGCTCGCGCTCGGCCTCGGTGACGGCGGCGGCCAGCTCGCCGGAGGTGGCGACCCGGGACTTGTCGACGTCCTTGACGTTGATGAGGATCTGCGGGAGCCGCTCCATGACGGCGGCCAGCTCGGCGAGGGACTTGCCGGTGGCGGCGACCCGGGCGGCGAGCATCAGGCCGGTGAGGGTGCCGTCGCCGGTGGTGGCGTGGTCGAGCACGATGACGTGCCCGGACTGCTCGCCGCCGAGCGCGAAGCCGTTCTCCTTCATGGACTCCAGGACGTAGCGGTCGCCGACCGCGGTCTGGACGAGGGTCAGGCCCTCGCGCTCCATGGCGAGCTTGAAGCCCAGGTTCGACATGACGGTGGCGACGACGGTCTCGCCGCGCAGGGTGCCCGCCTCGCGCATGGCGAGGGCGAGGACGGCGAGGATCTGGTCGCCGTCGACCTCGGCGCCCGTGTGGTCGACCGCGAGGCAGCGGTCGGCGTCGCCGTCGTGGGCGATGCCGAGGTCGGCGCCGTGCTCGACGACGGCGGCCTTGAGCATCTCCAGGTGGGTGGAGCCGCAGCCGTCGTTGATGTTGAGGCCGTCCGGCTCGGCGCCGATGGTGATCACCTCGGCGCCGGCCCGGGAGAAGGCCTCGGGCGAGACGCGGGAGGCGGCACCGTGGGCCTCGTCCAGGACGATCTTCAGGCCGTCGAGGCGGTTGGGCAGGACACCGATCAGGTGGGCGACGTACTTGTCGAAGCCCTCGTCGTAGTCGCGGACGCGGCCGACGCCGGCCCCGGTCGGACGGTCCCAGGGGGCGCCGGTGCGGTGCTCCTCGTACACGGCCTCGATGCGGTCCTCCAGCTCGTCGGCGAGCTTGTGGCCGCCGCGGGCGAAGAACTTGATGCCGTTGTCGGGCATGGCGTTGTGGGAGGCGGACAGCATCA
>NZ_JAPSIW010000589.1 GCF_031178505.1 Streptomyces sp.
CCGCTGCTGCCGGTGGTGATGCGCCTGGCGGCGGAGTTGTCCCCGGCGGGGAACTGGGCGCTGCTGGCCCGGGCCGTCCTGGAGGAGCTGGCCTCCGTCGGGGTGCCCGTGCTGCTCGGTGTCCGGCCGGTGGAGGGCCGGGTGCCGCTGCTGCTCGGCCTGCGGACGGAGTCGGAGCGCACGGCGGTCGCGGACCGGGTGGCGGCGGCGCTGCGGGCGGGCGTGGAGCGGGCGGGCCTGGAGAGGACCGGGGCGCATCCGCCGGTGGTCGTGGTGGGCGTCGCGGGCGGCTGGGCGGCGGCCTCGGCGGGACTGCGGCACGCGGCGGAGACCGCGACGGCGGCGCAGGGCCTGTCGGACCGGCCGTGGTACGACGCGCGGCGGCTCGACATCGACCTGCTGCTGTGGCGGCTGCGGGACCACCCGGACCTGGCGGCCTTCGTGGAGCGGGCGATCGGTCCGCTGCGCGATCACGACCGCACCGCGCGGCCTCCGCTGCTGCCGACCCTGGAGACCTACCTGGCGCACGCGGGCCGCAAGGCGGAGACGGCCCGGGAGCTCCACCTCAACCGGCAGACGCTCTACAACCGGCTGGCCCGCATCTCCGAGCTGCTCGGTACGGATCTCGACGACCCGCAGACGGTCCTGGCCCTCTCGCTGGCCCTGCGCGCGCGGCGCCACACCACGTGACCGGAACGGGGGCAGCGGCGGCCGTGAACAGCCGTGGGAACAGCCGTGAAAACAGCGGAGGCGAGGAACACCCGCTCCTCGCCACTCTCAACGTATAGCAGAGAGGGGGCCTTGCGGCAAGGCCCCCTTCGTACCGCAGAATCACTGGCCTCACCCCCCGAGCTGCGGAAATGGGAGATTCACCGAAGTGTGCTCCAGTGCGTTCGACCTGCCCGACCGACTCTCCCCCAAGGCCGACCCGGCGCTGATCGCCGGTGACGAACGGCATTTCGCCGCCGTCGCCGAAACTCTGGAGCAGTCGATCTCCGAACTGTCCGACCGCCTGGCCGAGGTGCGCAGGGCGCCCGGCGGCGCCGGCCGCGAGGCCATGGAACGGGACTCCGAGATCCACCGGCTCAGCGGCCGGCTGCGCACCCTGCGCCGCTTCGGCCTGGACCTGTGCCTCGGCCGGGTGGTCGGCGCCGGAGACGAGGAGCCGGTGTACATCGGGCGTCTCGGTCTCACCGACAGCACCGGCCGCCGGCTGCTCGTGGACTGGCGCACCCCCGCGGCGGAACCCTTCTTCGCCGCGACCCACGCCCATCCGATGGGGCTCGTCAGCCGCCGCAGGTACCGGTGGTCCGGCGGGCGCGTCACGGACTACTGGGACGAGGTGTTCACCGCCGACGGCCTCGAAGGGCACGCGGCCCTGGACGACCAGTCCGCCTTCATCGCCAGCCTGGGCGGCAACCGGTCGGAGCGGATGCGCGACGTCCTCGCCACCATCCAGGCCGACCAGGACGCCATCATCCGCGCGGGCTCCAAGGGCGCCCTCGTGGTCGACGGCGGCCCCGGCACCGGCAAGACCGTCGTGGCCCTGCACCGGGCCGCGTATCTCCTGCACTCCGACCCGCGCCTGGGCCACCGCAGGGGCGGCGTGCTGTTCGTCGGCCCCCACCAGCCGTACCTGAACTACGTCGCCGACGTGCTGCCGAGCCTCGGCGAGGAGGGGGTGCGGACCTGCACCGTGCGGGACCTCGTCCCCGAGGGGGCGCGGGCGGTCCCCGAGAGCGATCCGGAGGTGGCCCGGCTGAAGTCCTCGGTGGCCATGGTCCGCACGATCGAGCTCGCGGCCCGGTTCTACGAGGAGCCGCCCACCGAGGGGCTGACGGTCTCCACCCCCTGGGCCCAGATCCCGCTGACCGCCGACGAGTGGACCGAGGCGTTCGAGGCCGCCGAGGGCGCCCCGCACAACGAGGGCCGGGAACTCATCTGGGAGGAACTGGGCACGATCCTGCTGGAGAAGCTGGACAGCGACGTCCCCGAGGACCAGTTCCGCCGGGCCCTGCGGTACGACAAGGAGCTGTCCGGGGCCCTCGCCTCGGCCTGGCCGCTCCTGGAGGCGACGGACCTCGTCGGGGACCTGTGGTCGGTGCCCGCCTATCTGCGGCTGTGCGCGCCGTGGCTGGCCGCGGACGAGGTGCGCCGCCTGCAGCGGACGGACGCCCACGCCTGGACGGTCTGCGACCTGCCGCTCCTGGACGCGGCGCGGCAGCGGCTCGGCGACCCGAAGGCGTCCGTGCGCAAGCGGCGGCACGACGCCGCCGTCCGGGCCGAACGCGAGCGGATGGCCGGGGTCATCGACAACATCGTCCGGTCCGACGCGGACGGCGAGGGCGCGGTCACCATGCTCATGGGCCGGGACCTCCAGGACACCCTGATCGACGGGAGCGCGCTGCCCGGCGCCCTGACGGACCCCCTCGCCGGACCCTTCGCGCACATCGTGGTGGACGAGGCGCAGGAACTCACCGACGCCGAGTGGCAGATGCTCCTGTCGCGCTGCCCCTCGCGCAGCTTCACCGTCGTCGGCGACCGCGCCCAGGCCCGGCACGGCTTCACGGAGTCGTGGACGGAGCGGCTGGAGCGGGTCGGGATGGACCGGATCGAGGTGACCTCCCTGGGCATCAACTACCGCACGCCGGAAGAGGTCATGACGGAGGCGGAGAAGGTGATCCGGGAGGCTCTCCCCGACGCCAACGTGCCGGTCTCGGTCCGCGGCACGGGTGTGCCGGTCGTCCACGGCCCGGCGACGGATCTGGACGCGGTCCTGGACGGCTGGCTCGCCGAGCACGCCGAAGGCGTGGCCTGCGTCATCGGCGCCCCCTCCGTCGGGGACCGCCCGCGCGTCCGGTCCCTCACGCCCGGTCTTTCGAAGGGCCTGGAGTTCGACCTGGTCGTCCTGGTCGATCCGGAGGCCTTCGGCACGGGCATCGAGGGAGCGGTGGACCGTTACGTCGCGATGACCCGCGCGACCCAGCGGCTGGTGGTCCTGCGCTCGGCGGCGGCCTGACCGCACCGGGCCGGGGCGCCGGCCCCGGTGCCCGCGCCGCCTCAGCGCCCGGACAGTTCGTCGTACACGCTCAGGACGTGGGCGACGGTCTCGTCCTCCGTCGGCCAGGTGCGGGCCTGGGTCCGGCCGGCCGCCGCCAGGTCCATGCGGCGGTCCGTGTCCTCCAGGAGGCCGCGGACCGCCTCCGCCAGGGCGGCCGCGTCGCCGTACGGGACGAGCTCGGCCGCGTCCCCGACGAGTTCGGGCACGCCGCCGACGGCCGTCGCGACGAGCGGGACGCCGAGGCGCAGGGCCTCCTGGGCCAGCAGGGAGCGGGCCTCCCAGCGGGAGGGGAGGACGGCGATGTCCGCCGCCGCGAGGAGTTCCGCCACGTCGTCGCGGCGGCCGATGAGCCGGACGGCGAGATCCTCGTCCTCGATCCGCCGCTGGAGCTGGGCGCGCCGGGGGCCCTCGCCGGCGATGACGAGGAGCGGCCGGGGGGCGAGTTCGCGCCAGACGCGGGCGGCGTCGAGCAGCGTCCCGTACCCCCGGCCGCGTTCGAGCGCTCCGACGGCCATGAGCAGGGGCCGCTCGACGGCGCCGAGTTCGGCGCGGGCCTTGCCGTCCTGGAGGCAGACGGGCCCCCGCCCGGCCGGTACGGCGACGGGCGCGAGCCGGGCGTCCCGGGCACCGCGCCTGCGGGCCCGGTCCACGAGTTCGGAGGAGGTGGCGAGGACGACGGCCGCCGCCCGCGCGGTCCTGCGCTCCAGGAGCCGCAGGACGCCGCCGCGAGGCCCCTCCGCGTGGGCCCGGGTGTGCCAGGTGGTGACGAGCGGGGTACGGGCCGGGGCGCCGCCGCCGGAAAGGGCGAGGGCGGCCCGGACCGAGGCGTGCAGGCCGTGGGCGTGGACGACGTCCGCGCCGATGGAGGCGTTGCGGACGGCGGCGACGGCCGTCAGGTCGCCGGGGCCCGGCAGCGGGACGAAGTGCGCGCCCGCGCCGGCGTAGTCGTAGAGGCGGTCCAGGCCGGCCGGGGCGCACACGGTCACCCGCACGCCCCTCGCCACCAGCCCCGAGGCAAGTGATCGGACGTGCGCGCTGCTGCCCGCGCTGCCACCGCCCAGCACCTGGACCGTACGGAGCTGTGTCACGCGCCCAAGGATGCCAGCCCGTGCCCGCGACCGTACGCACGTTCCGGCGCCGAAATGGCGTCGTGCCCTTGTGCGGTCGGGGCCCCGGCGGCCGGATCCCGCCCCTCGGATCACCCACACGGGTGAGCGCGCGGTGCGGGCCCGACGGCGCCCGTCATCCCGCGCGCCCGCGGTCACTTCCGCGCGCCGTCCCACTCCCCCCAGGCCGCGGCGGCGATCAGCCCGGCCGCGTGCGCGACGAGCCCCGGCCGTCCGTTCCCGGCGGCGACGGCCGCGCCCAGGGCGGCACCGAGCGC
>NZ_JAPSIW010000059.1 GCF_031178505.1 Streptomyces sp.
CTCTGCCAATTGAGCTACAGGGGATCGCGCTCCCCCGACTGGACTCGAACCAGTAACCTGCCGGTTAACAGCCGGCTGCTCTGCCAATTGAGCTACAGGGGATTGCTGCGTGTGCACCGAACGGACCCGGTCCGGAAGACTCCGGGTGGGCGCTCGCTCGCTGCGAGACATACATTAGCGCAAGCAGGGGGGTGCTCCGCCAATCGGTATCCCCAGGGTCTCCAGGGAAGGATCGAGCCGTGCGGTACAAGCTGACGTTCGTCGCGGGACTTGCCCTCGGGTACGTGGTCGGGACGCGTGCCGGGCGTGAACGTTACGAGCAGTTGAAGAAGGCCGCGAAGGGGTTCTCCGAGAACCCCGCCGTGCGCAACGCCGCCGAGTCCGCCGCGCAGAGCGGGCGGCAGTTCGCGGGGAAGGCCGCGCACGTGGTGGGCGACCGGGTCGGTGACCGGCTGCCGCCCTCCGTGACCGACCGGGTGCACGCGCTGCGGGAACGCGGGCGCTCGAACGGACGGGTCCGCGGGGACGACGACTGGGGCACCAGCAACACCTGACCCCGGCGGACCGCCCCGCCGGGGTCCGGAGTGCGGCAGAATCATGTGTCATGGGGATAGTCGCCGGACTGGACAGCTCTGCGGAGTCCACACGCATCGTCGTCTGTGACACGGATACGGGTGCCGTGCTGCGGCAGGGGTACGCCCCCCACCCCGGCGAGCCGAAGGCCGCCGACGTCGACCCGCAGTCCTGGCTGCTCTCGCTCGGGGAGGCCGCCACCGGCGGGCTCCTGGAGGGTGTGGAGGCCATCGGTGTCTCCGCGCAGCAGCACGGGGTCGTTCCGCTCGACGCGCAGGGCGCCCTGGTGCGCCCCGCGCTGGTCGGCAACGACCGGCGGGCGCAGGTCGCCGCCGCGGAGCTCGTGGAGTCGCTGGGCGGGCGGGCGGCCTGGAGCGAGGCGGTCGGCTCCGTCCCGCGGGCCGGGCTGCCGGTCGCCAAGCTGCGCTGGCTCGCGCGTACCGAACCCGAGCAGGCCCGGCGGGTGGCCATGGTGCTCCAGCCGCACGACTGGCTGGTCTGGCAGCTCCTCGGCCGGCCCGTCCGCCGGACCACCGACCGGGGGGCGGCCTCCGGCACCGGCTACTGGTCCGCCCGCACCGGCGCGTACCGTCCCGACCTGGTCGAGCTGGCCCTCGGGCACCAGGCCATGCTGCCGGAGGTCCTCGGTCCGGCCGAGCCCGCCGGCACGACGCCCGAGGGGCTGCTGATCTCGGCCGGTACGGGCGAGACGATGGCCGCCGCCCTCGGTCTGGGGCTCGGCGCGGGGGACGCGGTCGTGTCGCTGGGCGCCTCCGGTTCCGTGATGGCCGTCCACCACGAGGCGCTCGCCGAGCCCGGCGGGGCCATCACCTCCTTCGCCGACGCCACCGGCATGCACCTGCCGGTCGTCTCCACCTCCAACGCGGTACGGGCCCTGCGCGGCACCGCCGAGATGCTCGGGCTCGACTCCCTGGAGGAGCTCTCCGCCCTCGCCCTGAAGTCGACGCCCGGCGCCTCCGGGCTTGTCCTGCTGCCCTATCTGGAGGGCGAGCGGACCCCGAACCTGCCGCACACCGCCGGGACGTTGAGCGGGCTGCGCCGGGAGTCGATGAAGCCCGAGCACCTGGCGCGGGCCGCGTTCGAGGGCATGCTGTGCGCGCTGGCCGACGCGAT
Source organism: Streptomyces sp. (assembly GCF_031178505.1). GTDB lineage: Bacteria > Actinomycetota > Actinomycetes > Streptomycetales > Streptomycetaceae > Streptomyces > Streptomyces gulbargensis. The sequence goes on from NZ_JAPSIW010000059.1 coordinate 1,708, forward strand.
GGACGTGCTGCGGGGGCGCGGGGTCGAGGTCCGGCGGGTCTTCCTGCTGGGCGCGGCGGCGGCCCTCCCGGCGGTGCAGGCGCTGGCGCCCGCCCTGTTCGGCGCGCGGGTCGTCGTCCCCCAGCCGGCCGATTACGCGGCGCTGGGCGCGGCCCGGCAGGCGGCCTGGGCGCTCGGCGTGGCGCGCGGCACCCTCGCCCCGACCGCCCCGCCGGCCTGGCAGGGCGCCGCCGCCCAGGTCCTGGAGCCGGGCGACGACCTGCCGGTGGGCCAGTCGGTCCGGCAGCAGTACGTCGCCACCCGGGAGCAGATCCACCCCGGGGCCTTCGCCGGCTGAGCGGCGGCCGGCGCTCCCGTACCGGCGCTCAGGGCCCGGGGTCCGTACCCCTTGTTCCGCGCGGTCGGGGGCGCCCGGCACCGGCGAAGGAGTGACGCGGGGACGCGGCGCGGAAAACCGAGTCGTAACGGCCCGGGGGTGCGGGCGATAGTAGGAGCCGTGCTCATAAGACTTCTCCGAACCCACCTCCGGCCGCATCGAAAACCCATCGCCCTGCTCGTGCTGCTCCAGTTCCTGGCGACCTGCGCGAGCCTCTATCTGCCGACCCTGAACGCCGACATCATCGACAACGGTGTCGTGCACGGGGACACCGGTTACATCCTGCGGTTCGGGGCGCTGATGATCGGCGTCTCCGTCTTCCAGGTGCTCTGCAACATCGGGGCCGTCCACTTCGGCGCGCGGACCGCCTCCGCCCTCGGCCGGGACGTGCGCGCCGCCGTGTTCGACCGGGTGCAGTCCTTCTCGGCGCGTGAGGTGGGCCAGTTCGGCGCGCCCTCGCTGATCACCCGGACCACCAACGACGTGCAGCAGGTCCAGACGCTGGTCCTGATGGCGTTCACGCTCATGGTGACCGCGCCCATCATGTGCGTCGGCGGCATCGTGATGGCGCTCGGCCAGGACGTGCCGCTCTCCGGTGTGCTGCTCGCCGTGGTGCCGGTGCTGGGCGTCTCGGTCTCGCTGATCGTGCGCCGGATGCGGCCGCTGTTCCGGACCATGCAGGAGCGGCTCGACACGGTGAACCGGGTGCTGCGCGAGCAGATCACCGGCAACCGCGTCATCCGCGCCTTCGTGAAGGACGGGTACGAGCAGGAGCGCTTCCGGGGCGCCAACGCCGAGCTGACAGACGTGTCGATGGCGACCGGCCGGCTGATGGCGCTGATGTTCCCGACCGTGATGACGATCGTGAACGTCTCCAGCGTGGCCGTCGTCTGGTTCGGCGCGCACCGCATCGACAGCGGCGGGATGGAGATCGGCGCGCTGACCGCCTTCCTCGCCTATCTGATGCAGATCGTGATGGCGGTGATGATGGCCACCTTCATGTTCATGATGGTGCCGCGGGCCGAGGTGTGCGCCGAGCGCATCGAGGAGGTCCTGTCGACCTCCTCCAGCGTGGTGCCGCCGGCCGACCCGGTGCGGACGCTGGACCGGCGCGGGCACCTGGAGGTCAGGGGCGCCGGCTTCCGCTATCCGGGCGCGGAGGAGTCGGTTCTGAGGGACGTGGAGCTGGTGGCGCGGCCCGGGGAGACCACGGCGATCATCGGGTCGACGGGCAGCGGCAAGTCGACGCTGCTCGGTCTGGTGCCGCGGCTGTTCGACGCGACGGACGGCGAGGTGCTCGTCGACGGCGTGGACGTGCGGCGGCTCGACCCGCGGCTGATGGCGCGGACGGTGGGGCTCGTCCCGCAGAAGCCGTATCTCTTCTCGGGGACGGTGGCGACGAACCTGCGGTACGGGAAGCCGGACGCGACCGACGAGGAGCTGTGGCACGCGCTGGAGGTGGCCCAGGCCGCCGACTTCGTACGGAAGCTGGAGCACGGGCTGGACGCGCCGATCGCGCAGGGCGGCACGAACGTGTCCGGTGGGCAGCGGCAGCGGCTGGCGATCGCGCGGACGCTGGTGCAGAGGCCGGAGATCTACCTGTTCGACGACTCCTTCTCCGCCCTCGACTACGAGACGGACGCGCTGCTGCGGGCCGCGCTGGCCGAGGAGACGGCGGACGCGACCGTGGTGATCGTCGCCCAGCGGGTGTCGACCATCCGGGACGCGGACCGGATCGTGGTGCTGGACGAGGGCCGGGTCGTCGGCACCGGCCGGCACCACGAGCTGATGGCGGGGAACGAGACGTACCGGGAGATCGTGCTCTCCCAGCTGACCGAGGCGGAGGCAGCCTGATGGCCGGTCCTGGCGGACGCATGATGGCCGGGGGCGGCCCGGGTGAGCGGTCCATGGACTTCAAGGGCTCGGGGAAGCGGCTGCTGCGGCAGCTGGCTCCGGAGCGCGGGGCGCTGTGGATGATGGTGCTCACCTGTCTCCTGGCGGTGGTGGGCTCGGTGGTCGGGCCGAAGATCCTCGGCCGGGCGACCGACCTCGTCTTCGCCGGTGTCGTCGGACGGCAGATGCCGGAGGGGTCGACGAAGGCCGAGGCGATCGAGCGGCTGCGGGCCTCGGGTGACGGGGGGATGGCGGACATGCTGTCCGGCGTCGACTTCGTCCCGGGCCGGGGCATCGACTTCGGCGCGGTCGGCGGGGTGCTGCTGTGGGTCCTGGTGATCTACGTGGTGGCGGGCCTGCTGATGCTGGTCTCGACCCGTATGTCGATCCTGGTGATCAACCGGACGGTCTACCGGATGCGGGAGGACGTGCAGCGGAAGCTGGCGCGGCTGCCGCTGTCGTACTTCGACAAGGCGAAGCGCGGGGAGGTGCTGTCGCGGGCGACCAACGACATCGACAACATCTCGCAGACGCTCCAGCAGTCGATGGGCCAGCTGATCAACTCGCTGCTGACCATCGTCGGCGTGCTGGCGATGATGTTCTGGATCTCGCCGCTGCTGGCGCTGGTGGCGCTGGTGACGGTGCCCCTGTCGGTGGTGGTCGCGGCCCGGATCGGCAAGCGGTCGCAGCCGCACTTCGTGCAGCAGTGGAAGTCCACGGGCGCGCTGAACGCGCACGTGGAGGAGATGTACAGCGGGCACGCCCTGGTGAAGGTCTTCGGGCGGCAGGACGAGTCGGCGCGGGACTTCCGCGAGCAGAACGAGGCGCTGTACGAGGCCGGGTTCAAGGCGCAGTTCAACAGCGGCGTCATGCAGCCGGTGATGTTCTTCGTGTCGAACATCAACTATGTGCTGGTGGCCGTGGTCGGCGGGCTGCGGGTGGCGAGCGGCACGCTCTCCATCGGTGACGTGCAGGCCTTCATCCAGTACTCGCGCCAGTTCTCCATGCCGCTGACGCAGGTCGCGTCGATGGCGAACCTGCTGCAGTCGGGTGTGGCCTCGGCGGAGCGGGTCTTCGAGCTGCTCGACGCCGAGGAGCAGGAGCCGGACGCCCCGGCGGCCGAGCTGCCGGCCGGTCCGAAGGGCAAGGTGGCCCTGGAGCACGTGTCCTTCCGCTACGAGCCGGACAAGCCGCTGATCGAGGATTTGTCGCTCACGGTGGAGCCGGGGCAGACGGTCGCGATCGTCGGGCCGACCGGGGCGGGGAAGACGACCCTGGTGAACCTGCTGATGCGGTTCTACGAGGTGACGGGCGGCCGGATCACCCTCGACGGGGTGGACATCGCGGGCATGACGCGGGAGCAGCTGCGGGCCGGGATCGGCATGGTCCTGCAGGACACCTGGCTGTTCGGCGGGACGATCGCGGAGAACATCGCGTACGGCGCGACGCGCGAGGTGAGCCGGGCGGAGATCGAGGAGGCGGCGCGCGCCGCGCACGCCGACCGGTTCGTCCGTACGCTGCCCGACGGGTACGACACGGTCCTCGACGACGAGGGTTCGGGCGTCAGCGCGGGTGAGAAGCAGTTGATCACCATCGCGCGGGCGTTCCTGTCGGATCCGGTGATCCTGGTCCTGGACGAGGCGACGAGTTCGGTCGACACCCGGACCGAGGTGCTCATCCAGAAGGCGATGGCGCGCCTGGCCCACGGGCGGACCTCGTTCGTGATCGCGCACCGGCTCTCCACCATCCGGGACGCGGACGTGATCCTGGTGATGGAGAACGGCTCGATCGTCGAGCAGGGCACGCACGAGGAGCTGCTGGCGTCGGGCGGGGCCTATGCCCGGCTGTACGCGGCGCAGTTCGCGCAGGCGGTGGCCGAGGTCGACTGACCCTCCGCCGGCGGACCGGCCCCGGGGCGGCCCGTGCCGCGTGACACGCGGCACGGGCCTCTCGTTCCGGGGGCGCCGGGTTCGGCCGGGGCGTCGCTCAGGCTCAGTCGCTCCGGTTCAGTCGCTCCGGTTCAGTCGAGATAGCCGCGCAGCTGGTCCGCGTAGGTGTGGTCGCGGAGTTTGCCGAGGGTCTTGGACTCGATCTGGCGGATGCGTTCGCGGGTGACGCCGAAGATCTGGCCGATCTCCTCCAGGGTGCGGGGCCGGCCGTCGTCGAGGCCGTAGCGGAGCTGGACGACCTGCCGTTCGCGTTCGCCGAGGGTGGAGAGGACGTCCTCCAGGTGACGGCGGAGGAGCAGGAAGGCGGCGGACTCGACGGGTGAGGCGGCGTCGCCGTCCTCGATGAGGTCGCCGAGGGCGACGTCCTCCTCGCCGACGGGGGCGTGGAGGGAGACGGGTTCCTGGGCGAGGCGGAGCACCTCCCCGACCCGTTCCGGCGGGAGGCCGAGGTGGGCGGCGACCTCCTCGGGGGTGGGTTCGTAGCCGCGTTCCTGGAGCATGCGGCGCTGGACGCGGATGACCCGGTTGATGAGTTCGACGACGTGGACGGGGACGCGGATGGTCCGGGCCTGGTCGGCGAGGGCCCGGGACATCGCCTGGCGGATCCACCAGGTGGCGTAGGTGGAGAACTTGTAGCCGCGCGCGTAGTCGAACTTCTCGACGGCCCTGATGAGGCCGAGGTTTCCTTCCTGGACGAGGTCGAGCATGGTCAGGCCGCGGCCGACGTACCGTTTGGCGATGGAGACGACGAGGCGGAGGTTGGCCTCGATGAGCTTGCGTTTGGCGATCCGGCCGAGGACGACGATGCGGTCCAGGTCGTGGGCGAGCCGGGTGTCCAGGTCCGGGGTGCGGGCGAGTTTCTCCTCGGCGAAGAGGCCGGCCTCGATGCGGCGGGCGAGGTCGACCTCTTCCTCGGCGGTGAGGAGCGGGATGCGGCCGATCTCGCGCAGGTACTGGCGGAAGAGGTCGTTGGAGGGGCCGTTGCCGCCGGGTTCGGGCCGTCGGCGGGAGCGCTGGAGCGGGATCTCCGGTGCGGCGGCCAGGTCGGTGGGGGACGGCTCCTGGGGCACGGTCTGGGTCTGCACGGGGGGCGACCTCCGGGGTGGGTGATCGCTGCCGGTACGGGGGGTGGGCAGCGGGACGGCACCGTGACCCAGTGTGGGGTACGACACACCGCCGCCACGAGGGGCGTGCGGTGACTTTTTGAGACCGGTGGGTCACCGACCGTCAGAGGGCGGCGGCCCCGTTGTTGCGGAGGGACTGCCCGTACTGGGTGAGCACCCACAGCTCGTTCTGGACGGCGGCGACGCGGTCGGGGTCGCCGTGGGCGCCGAGGCGGGCGAGGGTGCCCTGGACGTCGCGGATGCGGCGGTCGACGGCGCGGAGGCGGACGGTGACGAGCTGGTCGCCGGCGTAGGCCTCGTCGACGGTCTTGGCGAAGATCGGTTCGACGGCGAGTTCGGTGACGAGGGCGCGGACGGTGTCGTCGGGGGCGGCCTCGCGGACGGCGGCGAGGTAGTCGGCGGGTGCGCCGGTGGCGCCGCCGGCGTCCTGGATGCACTGGCGGACGGCCGCGTAGGGCGGGGCGGTGAACTCGTCGATGCCGTAGGCGTCGAAGGCCGGGGAGACGAGCGCCGGGTACTGGAGGGCGAGCTTGAGGAGTTCCCGCTCGGTACGGTGCGCGGGGCTGCGCAGGTTGAGCGCGGGTCCGGCGGGCGCGGCGGGTGCCCGGACCGGGGCGGGTGCCTGCCGGTGGCGGGCGGGTTCCTGGCCGGGGCCCTTGCCGCCGCCCTGGCGCTGCCAGCGGGCGATCTGGGCGACGCGGCGGACGACGAACTGGGTGTCGAGGATGCCGAGCATGCCGGCGAGCTGGACGGCGACCTCGTGCTGGGAGGCGACGTTCTTGATGCGGGCGACGACGGGGGCGGCCTCGTCCAGTGCGGCGGCCCGGCCGGAGGGGATCTCCAGGTCGTAGCGGTTCACGATCTGGCGCAGCGCGAACTCGAAGAGGGGCGTGCGGGGCCGGACGAGTTCGGCGACGGCCTCGTCGCCCTTGGCGAGCCGCAGGTCGCAGGGGTCCATGCCGTCGGGGGCGATGGCGATGTAGGTTTCGGCGGCGAACTTCTGGTCGTCCTCGAAGGCGCGCAGGGCGGCCTTCTGGCCGGCGGCGTCGCCGTCGAAGGTGAAGATCACGCGGGCCGAGCCGTTGTCCATGAGGAGCCGGCGGAGGATCTTGATGTGGTCGCCGCCGAAGGCGGTGCCGCAGGTCGCGATGGCGGTGGTGACGCCGGCGAGGTGGCAGGCCATGACGTCGGTGTAGCCCTCGACGACGACCGCGCGGCTGGTCTTGGCGATCTCCTTCTTGGCGAGGTCGATGCCGTAGAGGACCTGCGACTTCTTGTAGATCGGGGTCTCGGGGGTGTTGAGGTACTTGGGCCCGTTGTCGTCCTCGCGGAGCTTGCGCGCGCCGAAGCCGACGACGTCGCCGCCGACGTCCTTGATGGGCCACATGAGCCGGCCGCGGAAGCGGTCGATGGGGCCGCGGCGGCCGTCCTGGGAGAGGCCGGAGAGGATCAGTTCCCGGTCGGAGAAGCCCTTGCCGCGCAGGTAGCGGGTGAGGTGGTCCCAGCCGGCCGGGGAGTAGCCGACGCCGAAGTGCTCGGCGGCGGCCTGGTCGAAGCCGCGCTCGGCGAGGAACGCGCGGCCGATCTCGGCCTCGGGCGAACCGAGTTGTTCGGCGTAGTAGCGGGCGGCGATGGTGTGGGCCTCGACCAGGCGGACGCGCTCGCCGCGCTGGTGGCCGGGGTTGTAGCCGCCCTCCTCGTACCGCAGGGTGATGCCCGCCTTGGCGGCGAGGCGCTCGACCGTCTCCGAGAAGGAGAGGTGGTCGATCTTCATCACGAAGGCGATGGTGTCGCCGCCTTCCTGGCAGCCGAAGCAGTGGAAGAGTCCCTTGCTGGGGCTGACCTGGAAGGAGGGCGACTTCTCGTCGTGGAAGGGGCAGAGGCCCTTGAGGTTTCCGCCACCGGCGCTGCGGAGCTGGAGGTACTCGGACACGACGGCGTCGATCGGGACCGCGTCCCGGACCGCCTTCACGTCGTCATCGTTGATCCTGCCTGCCACGCGTGAAGTCTACGGGGGGCGCGGGACTACTCGGCGAGGCTCTCCAGGGGTACGGAGGGGTCGGCGAGGGCCTCCTGGTCCACGGCCGCCCGGGAGCGGATGAGGCGCTGCACGGGGTCTGTGACGTCCCACACGTTCACGTTCATGCCGGCCAGCACGCGGCCCTGCTTCAGCCAGAAGGCGATGAACTCGCGCTTGCCGGTGTCGCCGCGGACGACGACCTGGTCGTACGAGCCGGGCGGCGCCCAGCCGGAGTACTCCATGCCGAGGTCGTACTGGTCGGTGAAGAAGTACGGCACGCGGTCGTAGGAGACGGTGTGCCCGAGCATGGCGCGGGCGGCGGCGGGGCCGCCGTTGAGGGCGTTGGCCCAGTGCTCGACGCGGAGCCGGGTGTGGAGGAGGGGGTGGTGGGCGGCGGCCACGTCACCGGCGGCGTAGATGTCGGGGTCGGAGGTGCGCAGCGACTCGTCGACGGCGATGCCGCCGCCGTCGGCGCGGTCGACCAGGGCGAGTCCGGAGTTCTCGGCGAGGGCGGTGCGGGGGGCGGCGCCGATCGCGGCGAGAACGGCGTGGGCGGGGTGCTCCTCGCCGTCGTCGGTGCGGACGGCGAGGACCATGCCGTCCTGGCCGACGATCTCGGTGAGCCGGGCGCCGAAGTGGAAGCGGACGCCGTGGCCGGTGTGGAGGTCGGCGAAGATCTGGCCGAGTTCGGGGCCGAGGACCCGGTGGAGCGGGGTGGGGTCGGATTCGACGACGGTGACCTCGGCGCCGTAGCCGCGGGCGGCGGCGGCGACCTCCAGGCCGATCCAGCCGGCGCCGGCGATCACGAGGTGGCCGTTGTCGCGGCCGAGGCCGGCGAGGACCTGGCGGAGGCGGTCGGCGTGGGCGAGCCGGCGCAGGTGGTGGACGCCGGCGAGTCCGGTGCCGGGGACGTCGAGGCGGCGCGGCTCGGAGCCGGTGGCCAGGAGCAGCTTGTCGTAGCGGATGACGGTGTTGTCGCCGAGACGGACGGTGTGTTCCTCGCGGTCGACGGCGGTGACGGGCTGCCCGAGGTGGAGCTCGATGTCGTGGGCGGCGTACCAGGCGGGGTCGTGGACGAAGGCGCTGTCGCGGTCCTTGGCGCCGGTGAGGTAGCCCTTGGAGAGGGGTGGGCGCTCGTAGGGGTGGTCGCGTTCGTCGCCGATGAGGATCACCCGGCCGTGGAATCCCTCCGCGCGCAAGGTCTCCGCCGCCTTGGCGCCGGCCAGGCCTCCTCCGACGATGACAAAGGTCTGATCTGCGTCGACCACGTCGATTCCTCCTCGTTGCGACCGCTTCCAACCTACGCCCCCGGGAGTTGTCCGGGCCGTACCGGCCGGGGGCGTGCCTGCGAGCGTCCCGCACGGGCGTGAGTGACGGAAGAGGGCGTCCCCCGCCCCTGTGCCGGGAGGAGCGGGGCGGCGTCGTCAGCCCCGGTGGGGGTGGAGGCGGGCGTGCAGGGCGCGGGCGGAGGCGTCGGTGAGGGAGGCGATCTGGTCGACGATGACCCGCTTGCGGGCCCGGTCGTCGGACGCGGCGTCGAAGAGGGACCTGAACTGCGGTTCGAGGCCGTCGGGGGCGCGGGCGACGAGGGCCTCGGCCAGTTCGGCGACGACGATCCGCTGGTCGGCGCGGAGGGCTTCCTGTTCGGCGCGCTGCATGACGTACCGGTCGGCGACGGCCTTGAGGACGGCGCACTCGTTGCGGGTGGCGCGGGGGACGACGAGTTCGGCGCCGTAGCGGGTGAGGCGGCCGGAGCCGTACGCCTGCCGGGTGGCGCCCTCGGCGGCGAGGCAGAAGCGGCCGATGAGCTGGCTGGTGGCGTCCTTGAGGCGGGCCTGGGCGACGGCGGAGCCGTCGTAGCCGTGCGGCCACCACTCCTGCTCGACGAGCCGGTCGAGCGCCTCGGCCAGCTCCTGCGGGTCGGTGTCCTCGGGTACGTAGCGGCCGAGGGCGACGGCGAAGATGTCGGCGCGCTCGGGCTCGGCGAGCAGCAGGTTGGGGTCGATGTGCCCGGCGTGCAGGCCGTCCTCGAAGTCGTGGACGGAGTAGGCGACGTCGTCGGACCAGTCCATGACCTGGGCCTCGAAGCACTTGCGGTCGGCGGGGGCACCGCGCCGGGCCCACTCGAAGACCGGCAGGTCGTCCTCGTACACGCCGAACTTGGGCGAGCCGGGGTCGGTGGGGTGGCCGCCCCGGGGCCAGGGGTACTTGGTGGCGGCGTCGAGGGCGGCCCGGGTGAGGTTGAGGCCGACGCTGACGGGTTCGCCGCCGGCGTCCTTGACGAAGCGCTTGGGCTCGATGCGGGTGAGGAGGCGGAGCGACTGGGCGTTGCCCTCGAAGCCGCCGCAGTCCTTGGCGACGTCGTTGAGGGCCTGCTCGCCGTTGTGTCCGAAGGGCGGGTGGCCCATGTCGTGCGAGAGGCAGGCGGCCTCCACCAGGTCGGGGTCGCAGCCGAGGGCGGCGCCGAGCTCCCGGCCGACCTGGGCGCACTCCAGGGAGTGGGTGAGCCGGGTGCGGGGGCTCGCGTCCCAGGCGTGGCCGCGGGTGCCGGGCGTGACGACCTGGGTCTTGCCGGCGAGCCTGCGCAGCGCGGCGGAGTGCAGGACGCGGGCGCGGTCGCGCTGGAAGGCGGTGCGGCCGGGCCGTTTGTCGGGCTCGGTGGCCCACCGCTCGGTGGCGGCCTGGTCGTAGCCGGGGGTGTCCTGGGCCGGGGGTTCCGTGATGCCTTCCATGGGTCGACGGTAACCGGAGGGGCCGACAGAAGCGCTCAGATGGCGGCGAGTTCTCGTACGGGGAGGGTGGGGCGGCCGGTGACGGCGCGGTCGTAGCGGTGCAGGACGAGCCGGGCGAGGGCGGGGTGGTCGCCCAGCGGCTCGGCGGCGATCCAGGGGGCGTGGGCGGCGCTGCGGGTGGCGAAGAGGCCGGGCGCGGTGAAGCAGGAGGCGACGGCGGTCCGGTGGCGGCCCCGGGCGGCGAGGGCGCGCAGGGCCTCGGGGACGGTGGGGGCGGCGGCGGAGGCGTACGCGGGGAGGACGGGCACGCCGCCGAGGCGCTCGCCGAGGAGGGCGGCGATCCGGCGGAGGGTGGTGGCGGAGCGGGGGTCGCGGGAGCCGGCGGAGGCGAGGACGACGCCGGTGGCGCGGGAGGCGGAGTCCGCGGCGGTCCACCCTGCCTGGGCGAGGCGGTCGGCGAGGGCCTCGACGAGCAGCGGGTGGGCGCCGAGGGGTTCGGCGGCGCGGGCGCGGAGGGTGGGCACGGCGGCGAGGGCGGCGGGCAGGTCGTGGGTGACGTGGTGGCCGGGGGCGAGGAGGAGGGGGACGAGGACGGCCTCCCGGCCCGCCGCGGCGAGCTCCGCGAGGACGTCGGGCAGGAGCGGGGAGTTCAGCTCGATGTGGGCGAGGCGTACGTCGAGCCCGGGCCGCAGCTCCCGTACCCGCCGCAGGAGCCGGGCGAGGGTGTCCCGGGCGCGCGGGTCGCGGCTGCCGTGGCCGACGGCAACGAGGACGGGGCGCCGGCCGGGGGCGTGCCACGGCGACTGGGCGGCCGGGGCGTGACCCGGGCCGGGGGCGGGCTCGCGGGGGGTGCGGGGAGCGTGGGGGCGGGGCATGGTGGGGACCTCCTCCTCGGGCCTCCGCGGCGGGGGGCCGTACGGACGCACCGCGCCGAGCTGGGTTCCGAGCTGGTCGGTGAACCGGCCGAGCAGCCCGGCGGCGGTGGCGAGCGTGCTGTCCGGCTCCGTCATGGACCGATCCTCGCGGCGGCACGTTGCCGCCCCGTTGCACCGCGGTCACGACTGCCGTTCCGGGACCGCACCCGCGTGTTTCGGCGGTCTCACACCCCCGCGCCCCGGGGCGTCAGGCGGCATCCAGCCAGATCCGCAGGGGGCCGAGCTCCGCGAAGCCGGCGGCCCGCGCGGCGGTGAGGTCGTCGCCGGACTCGTAGCCGACGACCGGCAGCGCGGGGTCGGCCAGGGCGAGGGCGCCGGCCCAGGCGTCGGCGGGGTCGGTGCCCTCCGTGGCGAAGAGGTTGGAGACGCCGGTGACGCGGGCGCGGGCGGTGAGGACGGCGCCGGCGACGACCCGGCCGTCCTCGGCGTGACCGGCGACGAGCGTGGTGTCCGGGTCGGCGAGGAGCGCGTCCGGGAAGAGGGCGGCCTCCGCCGCGTCACCGCCGCTCCACGCGGTGGCCCAGGCGGCGAGCTCCCGCGGGCTGCGGACGGGGCGCCAGCCGGCCGGGGCCGGCGTGCGGGGCGGGCCGGCGGGGCGGTGGATCCAGCTGGCCTCGAAGAGGAGCCGGAAGCCCTCGGGTCCCAGGTCGAGCCGGGCGTGGCTGTCCTTGACGGAGGCGCCGGGGGCGGTGCGGTCGATGCCGGTGAGGACGTCGGCGGCGGTGGCGTCCCCGGTGAGGGTGACGGCGTCCGGATAGTAGAGCGGGGTGCGCCGGGGGCTGGTCCAGGCGCGGGGCCCGAAGACGCCGGGGAGGCCGTGGGCGCGGCAGAGGGTGTGGCACCAGTCGGCGTTGTCGCGGACGGAGTGGTCGAGGAGGGCCGCGCGGGCGGCGTCGGTGATCACCCCCCGGATCGTACGGATGTCCGCTCGTACCCCTCCCCCCTTTTTTCATTCCGAATCACGGAATATCTTTTCCACTATGAGAATGTCCCTCGCGCCGCTCCCCCGCCGCGTGACCGCGGAGTTCGTCGGGACCGCGGCCCTCGTCGCCGTCGTCGTCGGCTCCGGTATCCGCGCCGACTCCCTCACTCAGGACACCGGTGTCCGGCTGCTCGCCAACGCCCTCGCCTCCGCCGCCGGCCTGGGCCTGCTGATCGCCCTCCTCGGCCCGCTGTCCGGCGGCCACTTCAACCCCGTGGTGACCCTCTCCGAATGGTGGTCGCGGCGGCCCGGGAACGGCGGGCGCGAGGCCCTCGCCTACATGGCGGCCCAGCTCGCGGGCGCGGTGTCCGGCGCCCTCCTCGCGGAGGCGATGTTCGGGCGGACGCCCGGTGTCCTGGCCACCGCGCCCCGGTCCGAACCCCACCTCCTGCTCGGGGAGGCCGTCGCGACCGCCGGACTCGTCCTCGTCGTCCAGGGCCTGCGCCACACCGGCCGCGCCTCCCTCGCCCCGGTCGCCGTCGCGGGCTACATCGGCGCGGCCATCTGGTTCACCTCCTCCGGTTCGTTCGCCAATCCGGCGGCCACCGTCGGCCGCTCGCTCACCGACTCCTTCACCGGCATCGCCCCCGCCTCCGTGCCCGCGTTCGCCGCCGCGCAGTTCCTGGGCATGGTGCTCGGCACGGGCCTGGCGGGTGTGCTCTACGGAACAGAACGGCGCTCGGCCGAACCGAACCCCGCCCCCGCGCGTCGGACGGGGTGACAGAACGGTCCCGATCCACGGAGGTTCCCCATGCCGGTACGGCTCGGCCGGTGGCTGCCCCGGCTCCCGCGCACCGTCCGGGGGCGCCGCCGCGCCGTCCGCGCGGTGATGCTCGGCGCCTGTCTCGCGCTCGCCCCCGTGACCTGGACGCACACGGCCGCCGCCGGGAAGCTCCGGACCACCGCCGACGTGCCCGCCCGGGACGTCGCCCTCGTCTTCGGCGCCGGACTGTGGAACGGCCGGCCCACCCCGTACCTGGCGCACCGGCTCGACACCGCCGCCGAGCTGTACCGGACCGGCAAGGTGCGGGTGCTCCTCGTCACCGGCGACAACAGCAGGACGGCGTACGACGAGCCCAGCGCCATGCGGGCCTACCTGACCGCGCGCGGGGTGCCGGACGCCCGCATCGTCAGCGACTACGCGGGCTTCGACACCTGGGACTCCTGCGTCCGGGCCCGCCGGGTCTTCGGGGTCGACCGGGCGGTCCTGGTCAGCCAGGACTTCCACGTCAAGCGGGCCGTGGCGCTGTGCGAACGGGCCGGAGTGGAGGCGTACGGGGTCGGGGCCGCCGAACCGCACGACGCCACCTGGTACCACGGCACCACGCGGGAGATGTTCGCGGCGGCCAAGGCGGCGCTCGACGCGGGGCTGCGCCCCGACCCGCGGTTCCTCGGGCCCGCGGAGAAGGGCGTCGCCGAGGCCCTGGCCTCCCCGGTCCCGCCGGACCGCGCCACGTCCTGACCACCCCCCGCCCGGCGGTCCGGGTCCCGCACCGGCGGTCCCGGCCCCGCCCGTCCGCGCGCCCCGACCTCACCCGGCCGGCCGGCCGCGGCGGAGGACGGAGCACCGCGCTTGTAATACGGCGCGCCGCCCCGCGTAACACGCGCGCCGCAGGATGACGCCATGTCCGAGGTCACCACCGTCCCCACGCACTGCCCCTACTGCGCCCTCCAGTGCGGCATGTCGCTCCGCCCGACCGGCGTTCCGGAGCTGCCCGCCGAGGTGGTCGACCGGACCGACTTCCCCGTCAACCGGGGCGCGCTGTGCGGCAAGGGCCGCAGCGCCCCCGCCGTACTCTCCTCCCGGGTCAGGCTCACCGAGCCCCTGGTCCGATGCCCTGACACGGGGGCCCTGCGGCCCGCGTCCTGGGAGGAGGCCCTCACCACCGTCGCCGACGGGCTGCGCCGGACCCGCGCCGACCACGGTCCCGATGCCGTGGGGGTCTTCGGCGGCGGCGGCCTCACCAACGAGAAGGCCTACGCGCTCGGCAAGTTCGCCCGGCTCGTCCTCGCCACCTCGCAGATCGACTACAACGGCCGCTTCTGCATGTCCTCGGCCGCCGCCGCGCACCAGCGGGCCTTCGGGCTGGACCGGGGACTGCCCTTCCCGCTGGAGGACATCCCGCGCACCGGCTGCGTGATCCTGGTCGGCTCCAACCTGGCCGAGACCATGCCGCCCGCCCTTCGCTACCTCACCGAGCTGAAGGAGAACGGCGGCCGGCTGATCGTCGTCGACCCGCGCCGCACCCGCACCGCCGAGCAGGCCGACCTCCACCTCGCGCCGCGCCCCGGCACCGATCTGGCGCTCGCGCTCGGCATGCTGCACCAGGTGGTGGCCGAGGGGCGGGTCGACGAGGAGTTCGTCACGGAGCGGACCACCGGCTGGGAGGCCGCCCGCGCCGGGGCGATGGCGCACTGGCCGGAACACGTCGAGCGGATCACCGGGGTCCCGGTGCCCCTGCTACGGGACGCGGTGCGGATGTTCTGCGAGGCGGAGAACGCCATGGTGCTCACCGCGCGCGGCCCCGAGCAGCAGTCCAAGGGGACCGACACCGTCGGCGCCTGGATCAACCTCTGTCTCGCCACCGGCCGGGCCGGCCGGCCGCTCAGCGGCTACGGCTGCCTCACCGGCCAGGGCAACGGCCAGGGCGGGCGCGAGCACGGCCAGAAGGCCGACCAGCTGCCCGGCTACCGCAAGCTGGACGACCCGGCCGCCCGCGCGCACGTCGCCGGGGTGTGGGGGGTGGCGCCCGAGACGCTGCCGGGGCCGGGGCGGAGTGCGTACGAACTCCTCGACGCGCTCGGCGGCGAGGTGAGGGCGCTGCTCCTGATGGGGTCGAACCCGGTGGTGTCGGCCCCGCGCGCCGCGCACGTGGAGGAGCGGATCCGGTCGCTGGACTTCCTCGCCGTCGCCGACGTGGTCCTCTCCGAGACCGCGGCGCTCGCCGACGTGGTCCTGCCGGTGACGCAGTGGGCGGAGGAGACCGGCACGATGACCAACCTGGAGGGCCGGGTGCTGCTGCGCCGCCGGGCGCTCACCCCGCCGCCGGGGGTCCGCACGGACCTGGAGGTGCTGCACGGGCTCGCCGCGCTGCTCGGCTGGGAGAAGGGCTTCCCGGCGGAGCCCGAGGAGGTCTTCGAGGAGCTGCGCCGCGCCTCGGCGGGCGGGCCCGCCGACTACGCGGGGATCGACTACGGGCGGATCGAGCGGGAACAGGGCGTCTTCTGGCCCTGTCCGGACCCGGATCACGCGGGGACGCCGCGTCTCTTCCTGGACCGGTTCGCGACCGACGACGGGCGGGCCCGGTTCGTGCC
>NZ_JAPSIW010000590.1 GCF_031178505.1 Streptomyces sp.
GCCCGGAGGCCGGAAGGAGCAGCTCACCGACGTCTGCCCGGCTGCCACCGGGACGGCGAGCAGACCGCCGTACGACCGCGCCGGGGCCCCCGCGCAGCTCCAGCCCGCGATGCGCGGGGCCGCCACCACCGCCGTGCCGCCCTCCGCGCCCGGCGGCAGGACGGCCCGCAGCCCGTGCGCGGTCGGCGACACCGAGACCGCCGCCCGGGGGCGCAGCGCCGCCACCGCCGCCCGCAGCCGTCCGTGGTCCAGGCAGCCCTGTTCACCGCGCGGCCCCACCGGCCGCCCGCCCGCCACCCGCTGCACGCCCAGCGAGACCAGGGCCGCCTGCCGCTTGGGCCGGCCGCCGAGGAGCCGCACCGGGGCGTTGGTGCCGAGCCGGGCCGTGCCGGTGGCGTCCGGCGCCCACAGGAACACCTCGCTGCCGACCGGACAGGCCCCGGCGCGCGGAGCGTCGTACACCCGGGCGCCCAGCAGGAGTTCCTGGTTCCGGAACGGCGAGGGGCCGTAGGCGGGACCGGGACCCGGCGGCCGTACCGTCACCAGCGGCAGGAAGGTGTCCGTACGCACCACCCGGCCGTCCCGCCAGCGCGCCCCCACCCCGAACAGGGCGTCCGTCACCGGGTTGTCCAGGGTCAGCAGGTTCCGGCCGCGCGAGGTCCAGCCGCCGCCGAGCGCCGCCAGCGTCCTTGTCAGGACCGCCGGGGTGTGGCTGCTGTAGTACGCGGCGCCCTGACCGCCCAGGAGCAGCGGATCGTTGCCCGCCACCCGGGGAAGCCCCGGATCCGTGCGGTACGCGGGCCAGCCGTCGGCCGCCGCCAGCGCCGCCGCCCGCCGCGCGTGCTCACGCCCCCACGGCGGATAGTCGTCCAGGCGGGCCAGGCGCTCCCGGTCGGCGTGCGCGGTGGTCGCGGCGGCCTGCCCCACCAGGGTGCCCGCCACCAGGAACGCGGCGAGCAGCCCGTACCGCCCGCGCCGGGGCAGCAGCAGCGCCCCCGCCACCGCCGCCAGACCCCCGAGCCCGAGGAGCAGCGCCCAGCGGGTCAGCAGCGCGCTGGGCAGCGCGCCCGCCGCCAGGACGAGCACGACGGCCGCTCCCCCGAGCAGGGCCCGGCGGTCCGGCAGCCCCCGGGCGAGCGCCGCCCCGGCGGCCAGCACGAGGACACCGGCCAGGACGAACGTCTGCCGGTAGGGGCTGCCGTTCGGGGTGGCGAAGGCGTGCCACACCAGATGCGTCGGCCCCCACTGCGTCGAGGCGACGACCGCCGCGCACAGCCCCGGCCACAGCCACCGCTCCCGGCCCGGCACGTCCCGGCGGAAGAGGAGCGCGGCCACGAGCAGCGGCACCGCCGTGCACACGAAGACCGCCGGGGTCGCGAAGCTGTACGTCACCGGGAACAGCCGGGCCAGCACGTCCGCGCCCGCCACCGGCACGAACTCCCGCTCCACGCCCGGGTGGGCGTGGAGCGAGCCCAGGAGGACGGGGACGAGGACCGGCGCGGCCAGACCGGCGCCGACAACGGTGGTCACCACGGCCCGCGCCAGGACGCGGGGCACCCTCACGTCCCGCCCGGCCGGACCGGTCGCGAGACGGACCAGCAGGACCAGGGCCGCGCCGAGCGTCGCCATGTGGGCGGTGTAGAAGTTCGCGCACCAGCAGACGGCGACGGTCAGCGGCCCCAGGAGCGGCCGGCGCCCCTCCCGCACCCACTCGCCCACCAGACACAGCAGCGGGAAGGCGATCAGACCGTCCAGCCACATCGGGTTGTACGTGCCCTCCGCGAGCGACCAGCCGCACAGCGCGTACGCGGCGCCCAGGACACCCGGCCACCACCGCGCGGGCAGGCCCGGCCCGTACACGCGGTGCAGCAGGAACGCCATGGCCGCCGCCGCGACCGCCGTCTTCAGCACGGTCAGCCCGTACACCGCGTACTCGACGTCCCCGCGCGGGAACAGCGCCACCAGCGGAGCGAACGGGCTCGACAGATAGGTGCCGTGGTCCGGCAGGAAACTCGTGCCCCAGCCCGCCCGCCAGTCCAGCGGGAACCCGCCGCCCGGCGCCCGGCCGTGCAGCAGGTCCCAGAGGTAGGCGTGGTACGGCACGAACTGGTTCGCGAGGTCGTTGACGGCCCGGCGGCGCGGCCCGAACGGGAAGACCCGGGCCGCCGCGTCCCCGCCGCACACGGCCGCCACCGCCAGGGCGGCGGCGAGCGCGGACGGGAGGAGGGGCCGGGCACCGGCGGGCTCGGTGATGTTCGACTTCGGCATGACGAGTCGAATATGTCAGCGAACGGGCGGGAAACAGGCGGTCCGCGAGCCCGTTCACGCAATGGTCGCCTGCCCGCCATCCGCCCGGACCGGCCGGGTCACCGGGTTCCGTTGTCGTGGTCCGCGTGCTGCTCTCGATCGTGGTCCCGTGCTTCAACGAGGAGGACGTCCTCGACCGCTTCCACGACCATGTGACCAAGGAACTCGACCGTCTCGACGGCGAGTTCGAACTGGTCTACGTGGACGACGGAAGCCGCGACCGGACCCTCGCGCTGCTCCAGCGACTCGCCGCCGCCGACCCCGGCCGCGTCCGCTACGTCTCCTTCAGCCGGAACTTCGGCAAGGAGGCCGCCATGCTCGCCGGACTCCGGCACGCCACCGGCGACGCCGTCGTCATCATGGACGCCGACCTCCAGCACCCGCCGGAGCTCGTCCACCGCATGGTCGCCCTGCACGCCGAGGGATACGACCAGGTCGTCGCCCGCCGCACCCGCGAGGGCGACCGGGTGACCCGCACCCTCACCGCCCGGCTCTACTACTGGGCGATCAACCGGCTCGTCGACGTCGAACTCGTCGACGGCGTCGGCGACTTCCGGCTCCTCTCCCGCCGCACCGTCGACGCCCTCCTCGGCCTCGGCGAGTACAACCGTTTCTCCAAGGGCCTCTTCTCCTGGGTCGGCTTCCGCACCACGACCTTCGCCTACGAGAACGCCGTCCGCGAGCAGGGCCGCTCCAAGTGGACCTTCGGCAAGCTCCTCAACTACGGGCTCGACGGCCTGCTCTCCTTCAACAACAAGCCCCTGCGGGCCGCCGTCTACCTCGGACTCCTCCTCGTCTCCCTCGCCGTCGCCCACGCGGCCTGGATCGTCGCCGACGCCCTCCTCAACGGCGTCGACACGCCCGGCTACGTCACCCTCCTCGTCGCCGTCACCGCCCTCGCCGGCGTCCAGATGGTCATGGTCGGCCTCATCGGCGAATACGTCGGACGCATCTACTACGAGGTGAAACGGCGGCCCCACTACCTCGTCGCCGAGACCGAGACGGGACGCCAGGAACACGAGGGACGGGCCGACACCCGGCGGACCGGTGGGTCGTTGTGGGAAACAGTCGCTCCGAAGTAGTGGCTACGGCCCCGGCGACTCCCTACCATCGATCACCGCAAGGTCGTCCAACTTGACGCACGACCAGCCCGGGAGGCTCCTTTGCACCGCCGCACTGCGCTCTCTGTCTCCGCCGCGATCCTCGCCGCGGCCCCGCTGCTCACCGCCTGCGGCAGCGACGCCCACCCAGGGGCGGCGGCGATCGTCGGCGGCCAGCGGATCGACGTCGCCGGCCTCCAGGCCCAGGTGAAGGACGTCCGCGCCGCGCAGGAGGCCTCCCCGAACGGTGCCGAACTGCTCAGGGCCACCGGGGACCTCGGCCGCCGGACGCTCAACGGCATGATCTTCGACCGCGTCGTGGAGAAGGTCGCCGGCGACCAGGGCGTCACCGTCACCCGCGCCGAGCTCCAGCAGACCCGCGCCGCCTTCGTCCGCGAGAGCGGCGGGCAGGAGCGGCTCGAAGCGATGCTGCTCCAGCAGCAGGGCGTGGCGCCCGGGCAGATCGACGAGGTCGTCCGGCGCAACGTCCTCATGAACAAGATCGCCGCCAAGCTGGGCGCCACCGACACCCCCGAGGGCCAGAAGAAGCTGACGGACGTCTTCTCCGCCGCCTCCAGGGAACTCGACATCGACGTGAACCCCCGCTACGGCACCTGGGACGACACCCAGGTCCGGCTCGCGGACTCGGCCCGCGTGCCGTGGCTCCGCCAGACGGACAGCGGCCCGGCCGCCGCACCCGGAAGCTGAACGTCCCGGGCCCGGGGCGCCTCCGGGGGCCCCGGGCCGGACTCACGGCCCCGACCGTGCTCGGTCCCCTCGTGCCCGCGGGCGCTCACGGCCGTGCCCCCGGCGCACCCTCCGGCTCACTCGCCCCTTCCTTCCAGGCTCGGTTCGCCTCCGGGCGCCCCGGGCCGGACTCACGGCCCCGACCGTGCTCGACCCGCTCGTCCCTCGCGGGCCTGCGCGCGCTCGCGACCGTTCCCCCGGCGCACCCTCCGGCTCACTCGCCCCTCCTTTCCAGGCTCGGTTCGCCTCCGGGCGCCCGAGCCGGACTCACGG
>NZ_JAPSIW010000591.1 GCF_031178505.1 Streptomyces sp.
GCCCGGCCCGGGGGCCCCCCACCCCCCGGTCCCGCACGTGGTCGCGCCGGGCTGTGCGGAGCCCGGCACGACCTCCGGGGCGCGGTCAGCGTCCGATCATGCGGGCGGCCTCGGTCGCCCAGTAGGTGAGGATCATCCCCGCTCCGGCCCGCCGGATGCCGGTGAGGGTCTCCAGGATCGCCCGGTCCCGGTCGATCCAGCCCTTCTCGGCCGCCGCCTCGACCATCGCGTACTCCCCGCTGATCTGGTACGCGGCGACCGGCACGTCCACGGCCTCGGCGACCCTCGCCAGCACGTCGAGGTACGGGCCGGCGGGCTTCACCATCACCATGTCCGCGCCCTCCTCCAGGTCCAGGGCCAGCTCGCGCAGCGACTCGCGCAGGTTGGCGGGGTCCTGCTGGTAGGTCTTGCGGTCGCCGGTGAGGGAGGAACCGACGGCCTCCCGGAAGGGGCCGTAGAAGGCCGAGGAGTACTTGGCCGTGTAGGCGAGGATCGAGACGTCCTCCTTGCCGATGGTGTCCAGGGCGTCGCGGACGACGCCGACCTGGCCGTCCATCATCCCGGACGGGCCGACGACGTGGACGCCGGCGTCGGCCTGGACCTGTGCCATCTCGGCGTAACGTTCCAGCGTGGCGTCGTTGTCGACCCGGCCCTCGGCGTCCAGGACCCCGCAGTGGCCGTGGTCGGTGAACTCGTCGAGACACAGGTCCGACATGATCACCAGGTCGTCGCCGACCTCGGCGCGCACGTCCCTGATCGCCACCTGCAGGATGCCGTCCGGGTCGGTGCCGGCCGTCCCCGCGGCGTCCTTCTTCGCCTCCTCGGGCACCCCGAACAGCATGATCCCGGAGACCCCCGCCTCCACCGCCTCCACGGCCGCCTTCCGCAGGGTGTCCCGCGTGTGCTGGACGACACCGGGCATGGCCGCGATCGGAACGGGCTCGGTGATCCCCTCGCGTACGAACGCGGGAAGGATCAGGTCGGCGGGATGCAGCCGGGTCTCGGCCACCATCCGCCGCATGGCAGGCGTCGTCCGCAGCCGCCGCGGCCGCGCCCCGGGAAAGGATCCGTACGAGTTCATGCCCCGAGGCTACGCCCGCGGCCCCCGTGCACTTACCGACACGGTGTTGAACCGGGCACCCGCGGGCAGGAGGACGGAAAAGCGGCGGGGTGCGGACCCTCCCCGAGGACCCGCACCCCGCCGAAACCGCTGCCGCGCCCAGGTGGCGCGCCGACGGCGCGCCTAGGTGGTGCGCCGACGGCGCGCACCCGGACGGCGCTCGCTCGGACGCGTCACCGGGTCGCCCGCCTCCAGCGCGGCGCCCCGCCGCCGCAGTCCGAACTCGGCCAGCGCCTCGGCCAGCTTGTGCACGGACGGCTCCGGCGACAGCACGTCGACCCGCAGGCCGTGCTCCTCCGCCGTCTTGGCGGTCGCCGGGCCGATACAGGCGATCACGGTCACGTTGTGCGGCTTGCCGGCGATGCCGACCAGGTTCCGCACCGTGGACGACGAGGTGAACAGCACCGCGTCGAACCCGCCGCCCTTGATCGCCTCACGGGTGTCCGCCGGCGGCGGCGAGGCCCGTACGGTCCGGTAGGCGGTGACGTCGTCGACCTCCCAGCCCAGCTCGATGAGCCCGGCCACCAGCGTCTCCGTCGCGATGTCGGCACGCGGCAGGAAGACACGGTCGATCGGGTCGAAGACCGGGTCGTACGGCGGCCAGTCCTCCAGGAGACCCGCGGCGCTCTGCTCCCCGCTCGGCACCAGGTCCGGCTTCACACCGAAGTCCACCAGCGCCGCTGCGGTCTGCTCGCCGACCGCCGCCACCTTGATCCCGGCGAAGGCGCGGGCGTCGAGCCCGTACTCCTCGAACTTCTCCCGCACCGCCTTCACGGCGTTCACCGAGGTGAAGGCGATCCACTCGTAGCGCCCGGTGACCAGGCCCTTGACCGCGCGCTCCATCTGCTGCGGGGTGCGCGGCGGCTCCACGGCGATCGTGGGCACCTCGTGGGGCACGGCCCCGTACGAGCGCAGCTGGTCGGAGAGCGAAGCCGCCTGCTCCTTGGTCCGCGGCACGAGCACCCGCCACCCGAAGAGGGGCTTCGACTCGAACCAGGACAGCTGGTCCCGCTGCGCCGCGGCGCTGCGCTCGCCGACCACGGCTATCACCGGCCGGTGGCCCTCGGGCGAGGGAAGGACCTTGCCCTGCTTGAAGACCTGGGCGATGGTCCCGAGCGTCGCGTTCCAGGTGCGCTGCCGGGTCGTCGTACCGGCGATGGTGACGGTGAGCGGGGTGTCCGGCTTACGGCCCGCCGCCACCAGCTCGCCGGCCGCCGCCGCCACCGAGTCCAGGGACGTGGAGACGACCACGGTCCCGTCGGAGGCGCCGACCTCGGCCCAGCACCGGTCGTCGGCGGTGCGGGCGTCGACGAAGCGCACGTCGGTGCCCTGCGCGTCCCGCAGCGGCACACCGGCGTACGCCGGCACGCCGACGGCGGTGGCCACACCGGGGACGACCTCGAAGGGAATGCCCGCGGCGGCACAGGCGAGCATCTCGGCGCCCGCGTTCCCGTCCAGGCCGGGATCGCCGGTCACCGCACGGACGACCCGCCTGCCGCCCCGCGCGGCCTCCATGACAAGATTGGCCGCATCCCTCAACACGGGGACACCGGCGGCTGTTGACGACTCGTCAACGACCGTCAGCTCCGGCGTGCTCACGCCCGCGCGCGCATGGCAGCGGACGACGTCGAGGACGTCCGGCTCGGCGATCAGGACGTCCGCCCCGGCGAGGGCCTCCACGGCCCTCAGGGTCAGAAGCCCGGGATCGCCCGGGCCTGCGCCGAGGAACGTGACGTGTCCGGGGCCCGCGAGAGCCGGGGAGACGGGGCTGGTGGTCGGGCTGGTGGGGTTCAAAGTGCTCGCTCCCCCATAAGACCGGCCGCGCCCTTGGCGAGCATCTCGTCCGCGAGTTCGCGTCCGAGAGCCACCGCCTCGTCGTGCGAGGTGGGTACGGAACCGGTGGTGGACAGCTGCACCAGCGTCGAGCCGTCGGTGGTGCCGACGACGCCGCGCAGGCGCATTTCGGTGACAACCTGCCCGTGACCGGGGTCGTCGGTCAGCAGGTCGGCCAGCGCACCCACGGGTGCGGAGCAGCCGGCCTCCAGAGCGGCGAGCAGGGATCGCTCGGCCGTCACGGCGGCCCGCGTGCGCGGGTCGTCGAGAGGCGCGAGCGCGGCGACGAGTTCGGCGTTCGACGCCAGGCACTCGACCGCCAGGGCCCCCTGACCGGGGGCGGGCAGGACCGCGTCGACCGACAGGGCGTCGTGCGACAGGGAGCCGAGGAGCTCGGCGGTCCCTCCGATGCGGTTGAGACCGGCCGCGGCGAGAACCACCGCGTCCAGCTCCCCGCTGTGGACGTAGCCGACCCGGGTGTCGACGTTGCCCCGGATCGGGACACAGCTGACCTCCAGGCCGTGGCTGCGCGCGTAGGCGTGCAGCTGGGCCATGCGCCGGGGCGAACCGGTGCCGATCCGGGCGCCCTGCGGCAGCCGGTCGAGCGTGACGCCCTCACGGGCGATCAGCACGTCGCGCGGGTCCTCGCGGCGCGGGATCGCGGCCAGCACCAGGTCGGGGTGCTGGGCGGTCGGCAGGTCCTTCAGGGAGTGGACGGCGAAGTCCACCTCACCGGCCAGCAGCGCGTCGCGCAGGGCGGCGACGAAGACGCCGGTGCCGCCGATCTGCGCGAGGTGCTCCCGGGAGGTGTCCCCGTACGTGGTGATCTCCACGAGCTCGACGGGCCGGCCGGTCAGCTGCCGGACCGCGTCGGCCACGTGCCCGGACTGGGCCATGGCGAGCTTGCTGCGCCTGGTCCCGAGCCTCAATGCCCTCTCGGTCATACTCGCCCTCGGTTCTTGACGTCGGCGTCATTCAGGTCGGCCCGGCTGACGGAGGCCACCGTCTGCGGGTCGAGGTCGAAGAGTGTCCGCAGCGCGTCGGCGTACCCGGCGCCGCCGGGCTCACTGGCCAGCTGCTTGACCCGCACGGTCGGCGCGTGCAGGAGCTTGTCGACCACGCGTCGCACGGTCTGGGTGATCTCGGCGCGCTGCTTCTCGTCGAGACCGGGGAGCCGCCCTTCCAGGCGGGCCATCTCACCGGCGACCACATCGGCGGCCATGGTGCGCAGGGCGACCACGGTCGGCGTGATGTGGGCGGCGCGCTGGGCGGCGCCGAAGGCGGCGACCTCGTCGGAGACGATGCCCCGGACCTGGTCGACGTCGGCGGCCATGGGCGCGTCGGCGGAGGCCTCGGCGAGCGACTCGATGTCGACGAGCCGGACACCGGCGACGCGGTGGGCGGCGGCGTCGATGTCGCGGGGCATGGCGAGGTCGAGCAGGGCGAGCGGGGTCTCGCGGGCCCCCACGGC
>NZ_JAPSIW010000592.1 GCF_031178505.1 Streptomyces sp.
CCCACTCGGCGACGGTGCCGTCGCGGTGGACCTCGACGACGGTGCAGCCGCCCGCCGCGGCGGGGTCGTAGACGAGGCCCTCGGTGAGCGGGACCGGGTGGGTCCACCGGGAGCGCGGGCCCTTGAGTTCGTGGTTGTTGACGAGGTACGTGGTGCCGCGCGGGCCCGCGAAGGCGGCGGTGCCGTCGTGGTTCGAGGGCGTGAACTCGCCGCTCTCCAGGCGGGTGACGCCACTGCGGGTGAGGACCCGGTAGGCGAAGCCCTCGGGCAGGGCGAGCAGACCGTCCGGGTCGGCGACGAGCGGCCCGTATCCGAGCCGGTGGCCGTGGCCCTTGCCCCGGTCCTCCTCGCGGCCCGTCCCGTACGCGTCCGGCTCGTCGGCGGCGAGCGCCTCGGGGGCGGTGGCCAGCGCCCCGACGGCGCCGGTGAGGACGAGTCCCGCTCCGGCGCCGGCGGACCGCCGGGCGAAGTCTCTGCGGTTGAGGGCCATGGTGTGCGCGCTCCCTGTGGTGTCCGGATGTCGCCCGCCACCCTTCCGGGCGCACGCGAACGGCGCCTGAACACCACCGGAACGCCCGCCCCGCCCGCCGTCGAACCCTCGGGCGGCGCGCGCCCGCGCGGCCCGTCCGCTCAGGCCCCGGCGCTCCGTCCGCCCGTACGCGAGCGGGCCTTGAAGGCGGCCTTGCGGGCCTCCTTCGCCGCGCCCTTGTCCCGGTGCAGCCGCCCCATCGCCTCCAGGACCTCGGCCGTCGCCGGGTGCTCGACCCGCCAGGCCGCGTCGAAGAAGCCGCTGTGGCGGCCCGTCAGCCCCTCGACGAGCTCCTGGACCTCCGCGAGGTCGCCGTCCGCGTCCAGCTGCGCCGCGATCGTGTCGATCGCCAGCCAGAAGATCATGGACTCCGGGGGCGCCGGCACGTCCGCCGCGCCGCGCTCGGCGAGCCAGACGCGGGCGAGACCGCCGAGCTGGGCGTCGTCCAGCACCTCCCGGACGGCGGGCTCCGCCTCCGGGCCGACCAGCGAGAGCGCCTGCTGGCAGTGGAGGCGCCGCAGCGGCGAGGCCGGGTCGGTGCCCCGGGCGGCGGCGAGGAGTTCACGGGCGGCCGCCACGGGCTCGCGCCCGGCCAGCCAGGCGGTGGTCTCGGCGCGGGCGGCGGCCTCGGGGTAGCCGATGATGCCGTCGAGGAGCACGTCGGCGCCCTTGCCGGCCAGGTCGCCGACGGCGGGCGCGTCCACGCCGGCCTCCAGCATCCGGGCCCGCACGCCGTACAGGCCGAGCGGGGTGAGCCGGACCATGCCGTACCGGGTGACGTCCTCCTCGTCCACCGGCGGCGCGGGCTCCTCGCCCTCCTCGGCCATGAGGGCCTCGTCCACGGGCCGGTAGGCGACGAGCCCGATGGGTTCGAGCAGGCGGAACTGCTCGTCCAGCCGCATCATCGCGTCGGAGACCCGCTCCAGGACGTCGTCGGTGGGTTCGCCCATGTCGTCGGGGACGACCATGGAGGCGGCGAGCGCGGGCAGCGGCACGGGGCCCTCGCCCGGTCCGCCCTCGCTGACGGTCAGCAGGTAGAGGTTGCCGAGGACGCCCTCCAGGAACTCGGCCTCCGCCTCCGGGTCCCAGTCGAGCGACGCGAAGTCGACGGCCCCGTCCTCGTCGAGCATTTCCTCCAGGTCGTCCACGACCGGGACGACGGCGTCGGCGAAGACGGCGTCGAAACCGTCCAGCCAGAGAGCGAGGACGTCCTGCGGGGAGCCGCCGGTGACGACCGCCAGGTTTCCGCCGGGCGCGGCCCGGCCGGGGGTGTCGTCGTGCTCGGCGTCCTCGATGTCCACGAGGCCGGTGTCCACGGCGAGCCGCCAGGCGTCGCCGGCGAGGAGTTCGGCGTCCTCCTCGTCGGTGAGGCCGAGGACCTCGACCGCCTCGGGGAGCTGCTCGTCGGCGAGTTCGCCGCCCGCGCCGACGCGGGTGGCGGGCCCGGCCCAGCGGGCGAGGCGTACCGCGTGGGCGAGGAGGGGGGCGGCCAGGGCGTCCCGCGCCAGCTCCGCGTCCGAGGGCAGCCGAACGGGGGGAAGGGTGGGGTGGTCCGCTGCCATGGGGAAGGTCTCCTCGACGCGTACGTGATGGGGTGACGGGACGGGCCCGCGGAGGCGGGCGGTCCTCAGCGTAGACGCATCCGGGAGGGCGTCCGCCGGTTCACCGGCCCGTCGCCCTTCGTACACCCGTCGACTCTTGACAAGCGCACCTTCCAGCCAAGAGATTGACGCGCGTAGAACCCTTCTGCCTTTTCTCCAAGCACCCCCGGAGTCCCTTCATGCCTTCCTCCATACCGAGATCCGCCGCCGTCTCCGCGGTCGTGGCGGCCGCCCTCGCCGCGGGGCTGCTCGCCGGTTCGTCGAGCGCCGTCGCGGAGGACGCCGCCGCCGTCCGCATCCACGACATCCAGGGCACCACCCGTCTGTCGCCCTACGCGGGCAAGCAGGTCACGGGCGTCACGGGCATCGTCACCGGTGTGCGCACGTACGGCTCGCGCGGCTTCTGGATCCAGGACCCCGAGGCGGACGCGGACCCGGCGACGAGCGAGGGCCTCTTCGTCTTCACCAGCTCCGTCCCGACCGTCGCGGTCGGCGACGCCGTCCGGGTGAACGGCACGGTCACCGAGTACGTCCCCGGCGGCCTGAACTCGGGCAACCAGTCCCTCACCCAGCTCTCCCGGCCGGCGGTCACCGTGGTGTCGAAGGGCAACCCGGTCCCGGCCCCGGTGACGATCGCCCCCTGGTCGGTCCCGGACGCCTACGCCCCGGCGGGCGACCCGGCCGCGGGCGGTTCGGTCAACGGCCTGACGCTGGACCCGGAGACGTACGCCCTGGACTACTACGAGTCCCTGGAGGGCACCAACGTCCGCGTCGGCTCCTCGCGGGTGGTCGGCGCGACCGACCCGCACGCGGAGCTGTGGGTGACGGTGAAGCCGTGGGAGAACCGCAACGCGCGCGGCGGCACGGTCTACGGCTCGTACACCTCGCAGAACACCGGCCGGATCCAGATCCAGTCGCTGACCCCGCTCGCCCAGCAGCCCTTCCCGAAGGCGAACGTGGGCGACTGGCTGACCGGCACCACCGAGGGTCCGCTCGACTTCAACCAGTACGGCGGCTACACCCTGACGGCCCGCACCCTCGGCACGGTCGAGGACGGCGGCCTGGAGCGCGAGACCACGGCGAAGCAGCACAAGAACGAGCTGGCCGTGGCGACGTACAACGTCGAGAACCTCGACCCGACCGACCCGCAGGAGAAGTTCGACGCGCTGGCGAAGGCCGTCGTGAAGAACCTCGCCTCGCCGGACATCCTGGCCCTGGAGGAGATCCAGGACGACAACGGCGCCAAGAACGACGGCACCGTGTCGGCCGGTCTGACGCTGAAGAAGTTCACGGACGCGATCGTGGCGGCCGGTGGCCCGGCGTACGAGTGGCGCTCCGTGGACCCGCAGAACAACAAGGACGGCGGCGAGCCCGGGGGCAACATCCGTCAGGTCTTCCTCTTCAACCCCGAGCGGGTCTCCTTCACGGACCGCGCGGGCGGCGACGCCACCACCGCGACCACCGTGACCGGCACGAAGGGCCGCGCGGCCCTGTCGGTCTCGCCGGGCCGGATCGACCCGGCGAACGCGGCCTGGGACAACAGCCGCAAGCCGCTCGCGGGCGAGTTCGTCTTCCGCGGCCGCACGGTCTTCGTGATCGCCAACCACTTCGGCTCCAAGGGCGGCGACGAGTCCCTGACGTCGCACCACCAGCCGCCGAATCGTTCCTCCGAGGCGAAGCGGCTGCTCCAGGCGCAGGCGGTCAACGCGTTCGTCAAGGACATCGTGGCGCTGGAGAAGCAGGCCGACGTCCTCGTCGTCGGTGACATCAACGACTTCGAGTTCTCCGCGACGACCGAGGCCCTCACGGAGGGCGGGGTGCTGTACCCGGCGGTGAAGTCGCTGCCGCGCCCGGAGCGCTACTCGTACGTCTTCCAGGGCAACAGCCAGGTCCTCGACCAGATCCTGACCAGCCCGGGCGTGCACCACTTCACCTACGACAGCGTGCACATCAACGCCGAGTTCGCGGAGCAGGACAGCGACCACGACCCGCAGGTGCTGCGCTTCCGCCCGTAGCGGCGGTGCCCCGGCACGCGCCGGGGCCGGGCCGCCGCCCGCCGCGGCGGCCCCTACGCGCCCGGGCTCAGGCCGAGCGCGGGGACGTACCGGCGCATCCGGCTGCCGGTGAGGCCCGGGTGGTGGTGGACCGCCGCCCAGGCCCCGCCAAGCGGTTCCCCGCCGGACAGCCAGTCCGCGTGCGCCCGCTCGCTCTCCCACTCGGCGAGGTTGAGGACACGGGTGCCGTCGGTGGAGAGGTGGAAGTGGGCGCCGATCCCGCCGTGGGCCGGCCGCT
>NZ_JAPSIW010000060.1 GCF_031178505.1 Streptomyces sp.
AGGCGCCGACGCGGTCCAGGTAGACCCCGCCGAGCGAGTACTGCTTCTTCCAGCGGGCCACCTCGCCGTCGACGCAGTCGAGCAGCAGGTAGAGCTGGACCATCACCACACCGAGCACGGCTCCCGGAATGCCGGGCACCAGGAGGGCGGGGGCGGCGAGGACGCCGCACACCGTCATCAGGTAGGTCAGCTGGTTGGGCGTGACCCGGGTCGTCACCAGGTGGCGGGTGATCCGCAGCGAGATCTCCCGCATGTACAGGCGGCCGCCCCAGTGCTCGCCGCTCCGCCGGTCCTTCACACCCGGCGGGTGGACGACCGGGCGGAGCTCAGCTACCGATGGCTTGGGCATAGTCGGCGTACGCGTCCCTGATCTCGTCGTCGGACAGGTCGAGGTGTTCCAGGATGGTGAAGCGGCCGGGGCGGGTCTGCGGGGCGAAGGAGACCGCCCGTACGAACTCGTCCACGGTGAAGCCCATCTCCTCCGGGCGCACCGGGAGGCCGTGCCGGCGCAGCGTCTCGACCATCACCGCGGCCTCGTCGCGGGCACCGCGCAGGTGCATGGCGAAGGCCGCGCCGAGGCCGCACTGCTCGCCGTGGCTGGCGGCGCGGGCCGGGTAGAGCAGGTCGAAGGCGTGGCTGATCTCGTGGCAGGCGCCCGAGGAGGGGCGGCTGTCACCGCTGATCGACATGGCGATGCCGGACATCACCAGGCCCTCGGAGAGGGTGACGAGGAAATCGTCGTCGCCGACGCCGCCGGGGTGGCGCAGCACCGCCTCGCCCGCGCTGCGGGCCATGGCGGCGGCCAGGCCGTCGACCTTCTCGCCGGTCTCGCGGTGGGAGAGCTCCCAGTCGGCGATGGCGGAGAGGTTGGAGATCGCGTCCCCGATGCCGGAGCGGACGTAGCGCACGGGGGCGTCCCGGATCACGTCCAGGTCGATGACCAGGGCGATCGGGGTGGGTACGCCGTAGGAGCCGCGGCCGTTGTCGTTGTCGAGGGTCGAGATCGGCGAGCAGATGCCGTCGTGCGACAGGTTGGTGGCGATGGCCACCAGCGGCAGACCGACCCGGGCCGCCGCGTACTTGGTCACGTCGATGATCTTGCCGCCGCCGAGGGCCACCACCGCGTCGTACCGCTTGCCGCGCATGGCGTCGGCGAGTTTCACGGCCTCGTCGATGGTGCCCCCCGCCACCGGGTACCAGTCGGCACCCGGCAGCTCGGCGGCGAAGCGGTCCCGCAGCTTGAGGCCGGAGCCCCCGCTGATGGCGACGGCGATCTTGCCGTTGCTGGAGATCCGCTGGTCCGCGAGGAGCGCGGACAGGTCGTCCAGCGCTCCGCCGCGGATGTCGACGACGACCGGCGAGGGGATCAGCCGGGTCAGTACTGGCACGCGATCTCACGGCCCTTCGCGAGGTCGTCGTGGTTGTCGATCTCGACCCACTTGACGTCGCCGATGGGGGCCACGTCGACGGTGAAGCCGCGGTTGACGAGCTCCTGGTAGCCGTCCTCGTAGTAGAGGTCGGGGTCGCGCTCGAAGGTGGCCTTGAGGGCGTCGGCGAGCTCCTCGGCGGCCTCGGGCTCGATCAGGGTGACGCCGATGTACTCGCCGGTGGCGTCGGCCGGGTCCATCAGCTTGGTGATCTTCCGGACGCCCTGGCCCTCGGCGGCGACGACCTTCATCTCCTCGTCGGCCAGGCTCTTGACCGTGTCGAGGGCGAGGATGATCTTCTGACCGTTGCCGCGCGCGGCGAGCAGGGTCTTCTCGACGGAGACGGGGTGGACGGTGTCGCCGTTGGCGAGGATCACACCGCGCTTGAGGACCTCACGGGCGCACCAGAGGGAGTAGGCGTTGTTCCACTCCTCGGCCTTGTCGTTGTCGACGAGGGTGAGCTTCAGGCCGTACTTCGCCTCCAGGGCCTCCTTGCGCTCGTAGACGGCCTCCTTGCGGTAGCCGACGACGATCGCGGCCTCGGTGAGGCCGATCTCCGCGAAGTTCTTCAGCGTGAGGTCGAGGACGGTGGTGTCACCGTCGACAGGCACGAGGGCCTTCGGAAGGGTGTCGGTGTAGGGGCGCAGACGCCGTCCGGCACCGGCTGCCAGTACGAGGCCGATCATGCTGTTTCTCCTTCGTCGTGAACGGCGGGTGCTCCGGAGGAGACCCAGAAGCGGATGGACTCCACAAGCACCACGAGCGCGACGGCGCCCGCGAGGGCGGTCACTGCCAGGGTGAAGTCGTCGCCGCGGTCCGCGAGCAGGGCGGCGAGGACGGCCACCAGGAGCGTGCGCCCCTCGTGTCCGCCGGTGACGCGCACCAGCCAGGAGGGCGGCGCGCCGGTGCCGCCGCGGATGCGGTACACCGTGTCGTAGTGATGGTAGGCGACCGCCGCGACCAGCCCGAACGCGGCGGGGAGGGCCTGGGGGACGTCGGAGCGGGCGGCGAGGACGAGGACGGTCGTGTACTCGGCGGCGCGGAAGAAGGGGGGGACCAGCCAGTCGAGGGCGCCCTTGAGGGGGCGGGCGACGGCGAGGCCGGCGAGGACCGCGTAGCCGGCGGCGACGGCGATCAGGCGGGGGTCGCCGAAGGGCAGGAGCAGCGCGCCCGCGATCATCAGGGCGGCGCCGAGGAGGGCGACGAGGGGGGCGGGCGCCGGGAGGCGGCGGCCGGCCCGCGCGACGAGTTCGGCGAGCGGTCCGGAGTCGGCGAGGTCGGCGAGCGCCCGGGCCGCCCGGTCGGGCCGCCCGGCACCCCTGCGGGACAGCGAGCGCAGCAGGCGGCCGGCGGTGGTGTAGCAGGCGCCGAAGGCGCAGCCGGCGATCAGGGCCCAGAAGACGACGCGGGGGCTGGTGAGGGCGGTGAGGACGGCGATCATCGCCCAGCGCTCACCGATCGGCAGGATGATCATGCGGCGGGCCCAGACGGTCCACCCGACGCCGTCGAGCCTGCTGGAGAGGGCCAGGCTGGTCTTGGCGGCGGCGCCGGTGCTCGCGGCGTTCGCCTCGTTGAAGGAGAAGTCGACGACGTGCCGGCAGGTCATGAGGACCATGGCGCCGAGGGCGAGGGCCCAGACGTCGTCGCCGTCGCGGGCGGCGCCGAGGGCGAGGCCCGCGTAGAAGGCGTACTCCTTGGCGCGGTCGAAGGTGGCGTCGAGCCAGGCGCCCATCGTCGAGTACTTGAGCGCGTAGCGGGCGAGCTGCCCGTCGGTGCAGTCGAGGACGAAGGAGACGATGAGGAGGACGCCCGCGGCGACGTAGCCGCCACGGGTGCCGGTGGCCGCGCAGCCGGCCGCGACGAGGGCGGTGAGCAGCGAGGCGGTGGTGACCTGGTTGGGGGTGAGCCCCCGGCGCGCGCACCAGCGGGCGATGTACCGCGAGTACGGGCTGACGAAGAAGGTGGTGAAGAAGCCGTCGTGCGCCTTGACGGCGGAGCGGAGGCGGACGGCCTCGTCGTCGACGGCGGCGACGGCGGCGCGGGCCTCGTGGCGGGCGGCGGCGTCGGTGGGCACGGTGGCCACGAGGGTGCCGAGCTGGGGCCGGTGGACGGGGACGCCGTCGGCGTCGAGGGCGTCGGCCAGGGTGCCGGTCAGGTCGTCGCCGCCGGTGGCGGCGGCCAGCGCGCGGATCAGCGCGGGGCGGGCCTCGCGCTGGGCGGTGAGGGCGCCGGGTGCGGCGGCGGCCGGGAACCGGGGGTCGGTGAGCGCGAGGCGCAGGGCGTGCAGGTGTCCGACGAAGCGGGGGTCGACGAGCGCGACGCGTTCGGCGGCCGGGACGGCGGCCAGGAGGGCGCCGGTCTCCTCGGGGCCGGAGGCGACCCGGACGTCGAAGCCGAGCGACCGCAGATCGTCGTCGAGCGAGGATCCGGGTGCCGGCGGGCCGGTGAGGATGGCGGTCGACAGACGAACTCACTCCTTGGAGCTGACGGAGGGGCCGGCGGGGCCTTGGCTGCCCCGGGCACGGCGGTGCGGCCCGGCACCGGGCGGCGGCACGTCGGCTGAGGCTATCGGATGAACGGAGGGGGAGTTCACCGAGGCTTCGCGGGGAGGACTCCCCCGGGCCCCGTGGTGTCCGCACGGCCGCGCCGCACGTGGCGGTGAGCGTCAGGAGTGCCCGGCGGTCCGCTCACCGCCCCCGGGGCACCGGCCTCCCGGACCGTCCGCCGGAGCGGTCCACCGGAGGTTCCGGACGTCCGCGCGCCTGTCGCGCGGACGTGACCAGGGCGGACATCTCCGCAGGTCAGAGCCAATGACAACGGTGTTCAGTACCGTGTTGCGCATACCCCCCACCCGTAGTTCACTGGCGTCTCGGGGCACAGGAGTACGACTCGACCGGGAGGCCATGGGCATGGGGGCTGGACACGACCACGGGCACAGCCACGGGGGACCGCCGCCGACGGGGACCGCGGGGGCCGCGTACCGCAGCCGGCTGCGGATCGCCCTCGGCATCACGCTCTCCGTGATGGTGATCGAGATCATCGGCGGTGTGGTCGCGGACTCGCTCGCGCTGATCGCGGACGCCGCGCACATGGCGACCGACGCGGTCGGCCTCGCGATGGCGCTGCTCGCCATCCACTTCGCCAACCGGCCGCCGTCCGGCAACCGCACCTATGGCTTCGCGCGGGCCGAGATACTGGCGGCCCTCGCCAACTGCCTGCTGCTGCTCGGCGTGGGCGGTTACGTCCTGTACGAGGCGGTGCAGCGGTTCATGGAGCCGGCCGGGACCAGGGGCGGGCTCGCCATCGCCTTCGCGACCGTCGGCCTGGTCGCCAACGTGATCTCGCTGTCCCTGCTGATGCGGGGGCAGAAGGAGAGCCTCAACGTGCGCGGGGCGTACCTGGAGGTGCTGGCGGACGCGCTGGGTTCGGTGACCGTGATCGTCGCGGCCGGGATCATCCTGCTGACCGGCTGGCAGTACGCGGACCCCATCGCCTCGCTCGTGATCGGTCTGATGATCGTGCCGCGCACGGTGAAGCTGCTGCGCGAGACGCTCGACGTGCTCCTGGAGGCGGCCCCCAAGGGGGTCGACATGGCCGAGGTGCGGGCCCACATCCTGGCCCTGCCGGGCGTGGACGACGTGCACGACCTGCACGCCTGGACGATCACCTCCGGGATGCCGGTCCTCTCCGCGCACGTGGTGGTGGACCAGGGCGCGCTGGACTCCGTGGGGCACGAGAAGATGCTCCACGACCTCCAGGGCTGCCTGGGCTCCCACTTCGACGTGGAGCACTGCACCTTCCAGCTGGAGCCGGCCGGGCACGCCGCGCACGAGGCGAAGCTCTGCCTCTGACTGTTAGGCTCCCCGGACAGACACGTGTGGGAGAGGAGCTGAGGGTGATGACCGTCGCGATGGAGGCCGCCCCGCGCGGCCGTGCCCGGTCCCGCTTCCAGCTCCCGGGCCTCCGGTCGGCCTGATCCCGGTCCTTCCACCGGTACGTCACGTCGTCGGCCGGGGCCCTTCACACAGAGGGTTTCCACGTTGTCCGACAACGCTTCCTCCCCGCTCGACCCGTCCGCCTCGCACGAGGCGTTCTTCGCCCTGCACCACGGACTGCCGCGGCAGGGCCCCGGCTCCGACGCCACCACCCGCAGGCTCCTCTCGCTCGCCGGGACGCTTCCGGAGCGTCCGCGCGTACTCGACCTGGGCTGCGGCCCGGGCCGTTCCGCGCTGCTCCTGGCCGCCGAGGCGAACGCCGAGGTGACGGCGGTCGACACCCATCGGCCGTTCCTGGACGAACTGCGGGCGGCGGCCGCCGCGCGCGGTCTCGGCGGCCGGATCCGGCCGGTGCGCGCCGACATGGCCGCGCCGCCCTTCCCCGACGGTTCCTTCGACCTGGTGTGGGCCGAGAGTTCCGTCTTCGTCGTCGGCTTCGACCGGGCGCTCGCCGCGTGGCGGCGGCTGCTCGCCCCCGGCGGCTCCCTGGTGCTGACCGAGTGCGTGTGGACCACCGGCGAGCCGGGCCCCGCGGCCCGCGCCTTCTGGGATCCGCACTATCCGCTCCGCACCGTCACCGCGAACGCCGCGGCGGCGGTCGCGGCCGGCTACCACGTCCTCGGGACCTTCCTCCAGCCGGAGACCGACTGGGAGGAGTACTACGGCCCGCTCGCCGCGCACGCCGACGCGGCGGACACCACGCTGCCGGGCATGGGCGCCGCGGTGGCCGGCGCGCGGGCCGAGATCACCCTGCGCCGCGAGCACGGCGACGAGTACGGCTACGCCGGTTTCGCCCTGCGGCCGGCGGACCCGCGCTGGACCGTCCGCCCCGAGCGGCCGGGTGACCGGGCGGCGGTGCGCGGAGTGGTGACCGCCGCCTTCGGGCGGGCGGCGGAGGCCGACCTGGTCGACGCCCTGCGCGCCGACCCCGACGCCTGGCTGCCCGGCCTGTCGTACGTGGCGCAGGCGCCCGACGGTACGGTGGCGGCTCACGCGCTGATCACCCGGTGCCGGGTGGGCGGGCAGCCCGCCGCGGCCCTCGCACCGGTGTCGGTGGCTCCGGCGCACCAGCGGTCGGGGGCCGGCCAGGCCGTCGTACGGGCGGTGCTGGACGCGGCCCGGCTGGCCGGCGAACGGCTGGTGCTGGTCCTCGGCCATCCGGAGTACTACCCCCGGTTCGGCTTCGCGAGGGCGTCCGCGTACGGGATCCGGCCGGGTTTCGAGGTGCCGGACGAGGCGATGATGGCGCTGGTCCTGGACGCCTCGGAGCCCGTCCCCGGGGGCGACCTCGTCCACCCGGCGGCTTTCGGGGTCTGACCGTCCCGGTGTGACCGCCGCTCCCGCCGCGCCGTTGTACTCCGGTGCGGTGGGAGCGGCGACGCCCGGCCGCCGAAGTACGGACAAGCCGGTTTTGTACGGCAGACTGAGGTGGCCCGAGCGGGCCGAGGACCGAAGCGAAGGATGGGTATGCCGACCACACCAGCCACCGCGGCACAGATCTCGCCGGAGATCCCGTCGAA
Organism: Streptomyces sp.; assembly: GCF_031178505.1. Taxonomy (GTDB): domain Bacteria; phylum Actinomycetota; class Actinomycetes; order Streptomycetales; family Streptomycetaceae; genus Streptomyces; species Streptomyces gulbargensis. Next base: position 6,943 of record NZ_JAPSIW010000060.1, read on the forward strand.
CGGTGTCCAGCCGTCGGGAGACCCGGCGCCGATCATGCTCGAACTGGTCGACGAGGACGGGAGGACCATCGGTACGGCGGAGAAGCTGGCCGCGCACCAGGCGCCGGGGCAGCTCCACCGCGCCTTCTCGGTCTTCCTCTTCGACGAGGCGGGGCGACTGCTGCTCCAGCGCCGCGCCCTCGGCAAGTACCACTCCCCCGGTGTCTGGTCGAACACCTGCTGCGGCCACCCCTACCCGGGCGAGGCCCCGTTCGCGGCGGCGGCGCGGCGCACCTTCGAGGAGCTCGGCGTCTCGCCGACGCTCCTCGCGGAGGCGGGCACGGTCCGCTACAACCACCCGGACCCGGCCTCCGGCCTGGTGGAGCAGGAGTACAACCACCTCTTCGTCGGGATGGTGCAGGCGGCGCCGCGCCCGGACCCCGAGGAGATCGAGGAGACCGCCTTCGTGACCGCCGGGGAACTGGCCGAGCGGCACGCGACGGCGCCGTTCTCCGCCTGGTTCATGACGGTCCTGGACGCGGCGCGCCCGGCCGTCAGGGAGCTGACGGGTCCGGCCGGGGGCTGGTGATCCGCGCCTCCGGCGTGGCCCCGGGCGGGGCCACGGCCGGGGACAGCGGCAGCGCCGCCCAGATGATCTTGCCGCCGGTCGCGGTGTGCTCGACGTCGCAGGTGCCGCCCGACTCCAGCGCGATCTCCCGGACGAGGAGCAGGCCGCGTCCGCCGGTCTGGCCGTAGTCCGCCTCCAGGGCCTTGGGCCGGTAGGGGTGGTTGTCCTCGACCGAGACCCGGATCCACTCGGGGCCGATCGCCACCTCCACCGCTATCTCCGGGGAGAGCAGCGCCGCGTGCCGGACGGCGTTGGTGACCAGTTCGGAGACGATCACCAGCAGGCCGTGCAGGATGTCGTGATGGACGGGGACTCCCTGGCGCACCAGCAGGTCGCGTACGGCGTGCCGGGCCTGGGGGACGGAGACGTCGACCGCGGGAGCGGTGAAGCGCCAGACTCCTTCGTAGGACGGCGGCCGGGCGGGGACACCTCCAGGGGTCTCCATGGTCCGGTTCCCAGCCTCGTGCTCGATTCTCGCCACGGATCGAGTCTTGGCAATGGAAGCGGCCGGCCCGGCCTAGTGACCAGAAGTCGACACTTATCGACCATCTTCCGATCGACCGAGTATGCCGATGTCAGTTGTGCGACCGGTTCTGCACGTCTTCTGAGGACTTTGTCGGCCGGCCCGCCGGGGTGCCGGGCGTCACCATACCGACGATCCGCCGGCCGCCCACGCCGATGGCGATCAGCCCGAGCCCGTCGAAGAGGAGCGCCAGGGAGAAGAAGGTCCCGAGGACGTACCGGCTGCTGGACGGCCAGTCGAAGAGGACGAGCAGGCCGAGGAGCAGCCCGAAGGCGCCCTGGAGCAGCGTCCAGCCGAACTGCGGGCCGCGCACCACCACGCTGCCGACGAGCCGGAACACCCCGCCGGTCAGGAACAGCAGGGCGGCGAACATCGTCAGCGCCTCCGCCGAGCCCTCCGGGTGGCGGATGACGACGAGTCCGGCCGCGATGTTCAGCGCGGCCACCACGACCGCGAGCCAGAAGTAGCCGCCGCCCCGGGACTGGACGGCCTGGAGCAGTCCGACCAGGCCGCCGATCAGCAACAGCCAGCCGAACAGCAGCATCGAGGTGAGGGTGGCGAGGCCGGTGTAGACGAGGCCGACGACACCCCCGATCACGAGCAGGGCGCCGAACGCGGCGAGCCAGCCGAAGCTGCGGTTCAGCCGCTTCCCCTCGCGGGACATGGACCCGTGGGGGTCCCGGTCGTGCGTCTCGTGGGCGTCCTTGGCCATGCGGTGCCTCCTCGGAACGACCCCTTCCTGATCGTACGTTCGGGCCCGGCGGATAGCATCCGGCGCATGGAGCCGCAGCTGAGGGACACCGTCGAGGACGGGGTCGCGACCGTCGTCATCACCCACCCCGCCAAGCGCAACGCGATGACCGCCGCGATGTGGCGGGCGCTGCCCGGCGTCCTCGACCGGCTCGCCGCCGACCCGGCGGTCCGGGTGCTCGTCCTCACCGGGGAGGGCGACACCTTCTGCGCGGGCGCCGACATCTCCACGCTGCGCGAACCGGGCGACGAACAGCAGCGCCTCGCCGTCCGCGCCGAGGAGGCGCTCGCGGCCTTCCCGAAGCCGACCCTCGCCGCCGTCCGGGGCTTCTGCGTGGGCGGCGGCAGCCAGCTGGCCGCCGCCTGCGACCTGCGCTTCGCCGAGGAAGGGGCCCGGTTCGGCATCACCCCCGCCAAGCTGGGGATCGTCTACCCGTCCTCCTCCACCCGGCGGCTCACCGCCCTCGTCGGGCCGTCGACCGCCAAGTACCTCCTCTTCTCGGGCGAGCTGATCGACAGCGAGCGGGCGCTGCGGACCGGACTCGTGGACGAGGTCCACCCGGCGGGCGGGGCGCTGGACGAGCGGGTGGCCGCCTTCTGCCGGGTGCTCGCCTCCCGGTCGCTGCTGACCCAGGCGGCGGCGAAGGAGTTCGCCGACGGCCGCACCGACCGGGACGCGTACTGGACGGACCGGGCCGCGGGCAGCGGCGACACCGCCGAGGGCGTCGCCGCCTTCCTGGAGCGCCGGACGCCGCGGTTCACCTACGGGGGCTGAGGCCCGGGCCGGGCGCGCCGGACGCGGCCGCGGGGTCGCCCGTGGCGCGTCGGCGCCCGGGGTGCCGGGGCGCGGCCGCCGGGTCAGTCCCGGGCGAGCGACTCGACGTTCTCGCCTCGCCACCGGGCGACGAGGTGGGCCGGCGCCTTCTCCGGCGAGCCCGCGTCGTACGGGGGCTGGGGATCGTACTCGGTGAGGAGCTGGACCGTCTGCGCGACCTCGTCGCCGGCGATCCGGCCGAGCAGGTGCAGGGCCATGTCGATGCCGGAGGAGACGCCCGCGGCGGTGACGTACTTGCCGTCGAAGACCACCCGCTCCCCCGTGGGCTCGGCGCCGAGCGCGCGCAGTTCCTCGTACGCCAGCCAGTGGGTGGTGGCGCGGCGGCCGTCCAGGACGCCCGCGGCGCCCAGGACGAGGGAGCCGGTGCAGACGGAGGTGGTCCAGGTGCTCGTCGCGTCGGCGGTGCGGACCCACTCCTGGATCTCCGGGTCGTGCATGGTCTCCCGGGTCTCGGGGCCGCCCGGGATCAGGACGATGTCGGGGCGGGGCACCTCGGCGAGGGACTTGTCGGCGACCAGGGCGAGGCTGCCCTGGTCGTTCCTGACCGGTCCCGCCTGCTTGGCGACGAAGACGGTCTCGGCCCCGGGCAGGCGGGCGAGGAGCTCGTACGGCCCGACGGCGTCGAGCGTGGTGAAGCCCTCGAAGAGCAGCACGGCGATCTGCACGGTGGTTCCTTCCGGTGGACGGGGACAGCGGCATGGGGCCGACGACGGCGGAGACCGGCGACGGCCGCGATGGTGCACGGCGGTGGTCGTGCACGGGGGTGCGCGGTACGGCGGTGGTCGTGCACGAGGGTGGTGGTCGGTCAGGTGAGAACCGCGTGGAAGCGGCGGCGGTAGTCGGCGGGCGCGGTGCCGAGGGCCTTCACGAAGGCGCGGCGCATCGCCTCGGGGGTTCCGTAGCCCGAAGCACGCGAGACCTCCGCGACCCCGTGCGAGGTCTCCTCCAGGAGGCGGCGGGCGTGTTCGAGCCGGACCCGGTCGACGTAGCGGCCGGGCGTGGTGCCGGTCTCCGCCTGGAAGGCGCGGGCGAAGTGACGGGGCGAGAGCCGGGCGCGGGCGGCGAGGGCCTCCACGGACAGGTCACCGTCCGGGTGCTCGGCGATCCAGGCCTGGACGTCCCGCAGGGGCTCGCGGCGGGCGGTCTGCGCGGCCAGCTGGGCGCTGAACTGCGCCTGGTTGCCCGGGCGGCGCAGGAAGACCACGAGGTGGCGGGCGACGGTGAGGGCGGCGTCCCGGCCGAGGTCCTCCTCGACGAGGGCGAGCGCCAGGTCGATGCCCGCGGTCACCCCCGCCGAGGTGGCGATCCGGCCGTCGCGCACGAAGATCGGGTCGGGCTCGACGCTGACCTCCGGATAGCAGCGGGCGAGGTGATCGCAGGCGGCCCAGTGGGTGGTGGCGCGGTGCCCGTCGAGGAGCCCGGCCTCGGCGAGGAGCAGCGCCCCTGTGCAGACCGAGACCAGCCGCTCGGCCCGCGAGCCCTGGACGCGGAGCCAGTCGATCAGCGCGGGTTCGGGGCTGCGGGTGCCCTCGCCGCCGGGGACGACGAGGGTGTGGGGCGGCCCGTCGGCGACGGCCCCGGCGAGGGTCGTGTCGGGGAGCAGGCGCAGGCCGCTGCCGGTGCGCACCGGGCCGCCGTCCAGGGAGGCGGTGCGGACGGGGTAGGCGTCGGGACGGCCGGTGGCGCGACCCGCGCCCGTGAACACCTCCACGGGGCCGGTGACGTCCAGGCTCTGCACGTCGTCGAAGAGGACGACGAGGACGGGTCGCTGCGTCATGACCCTCATCCTCGGGGGCGGCCGCGAGGGCCGCAATGACGCCCTTCCCACCTTTCCTGCCATCCGGACGGACGCCGGTCGGGCGGGCGGACGGCCGGGCCGGGCGCCCGGCGACGGGTGCCCGGCGACGGGTGCCGGGTGCCGGGGCGGACCGGTGGCCCGGTGGCCCGGCGCTTCACGCCGTACCGACCAGTCGGTAACGTGTGCGCATGACGACTGACCTGCCCGCGCGCGCCGGACGGCGCTGCCACAACGCCCTCAACCCGCTGCACTCCACGGTCTACTTCTCGCCCGACCTGGACCGCGAGTTCACCACCCTCGGCTTCACCGACACCAGCGCCATGCGGCTCGCCTCGCGCAGCGCGGCGCTCGGCGCGGTCGGCGCGGGCGCGGTCGCCGCCACCTTCTACAACTACAACCACACGCTGCTCGCCCGGCACCTCCCCGCCGTCTGGGAGACCGCCTCCCCCGCCGAGGTCCTCGCGGCGCGGCTGCGCGCCGCCGACGCCACCCTGCGCCGCCTGCTCGGCGAGGAGACCGTCGCCTCCGCCGAGATGGCCGAGGCCGCCGGGCTGGCCCTGCGCGCCGCCGAGGCCTGCACCCGGCACGCCCGGCCGCTGTACTCCGCCCACGCCGACCTGCCGGTGCCGGACGCGCCGCACCTCGCCTACTGGCACGCCGCGACCCTGCTGCGCGAGCACCGGGGCGACGGCCACCTCGCCGCGCTGCTCTCCGCCGGGCTCGACCCGGTGGAAGCGCTCGTCTCCCACACCGCCACCGGCAAGGGCATGTCCCCGCGCTGGGTGCTCGGTTCCCGGGGCTGGGGCCGCGCCGACTGGGACGCGGCCGTGGAGCGGCTGCGCGGACGCGGGCTCGTGGACGCCGGCGGTGAACTCACCGAGGCCGGCACGCGGCTGCGCGAGGAGCTGGAGGAGCACACCGACCGGCTCGACGCCGCCCCGTACGAGCACCTCGGCGCGGCCGGTGTCGAGCGGCTCACCGAGCTGGCGCGCGGCTTCCTGTTCACGGCGGCGGCCGCGGGCGCCTTCCCTGCCGACCTCGTCGGCAAGGGCTGACCGGGCGCGGCGCGCGCGGCACGGGTCGGTTACCGCGTCCGGGTGACCGACCCGGCAGAATGCACAGGCAAGCAGGAGGCACGAGAAGGCGAGTCGGGACACCGTGACGACGTCCATCGAAGCAAGGATCGCCGAGGAGCTCGGCGTACGCGAGCGGCAGGTGAGGGCGGCCGTCGAGCTGCTCGACGGCGGTTCGACCGTCCCGTTCATCGCGCGCTACCGCAAGGAAGCGACCGAGACGCTCGACGACGCGCAGCTGCGCACGCTGGAGGAGCGGCTGCGTTACCTGCGCGAACTGGAGGACCGGCGGACGGCGATCCTCGACTCGGTGCGCGAGCAGGGCAAGCTCACCGAGGAGCTGGAGGCCCGCATCCTGGGCGCCGACACCAAGGCGCGCCTGGAGGACATCTACCTGCCGTTCAAGCCCAAGCGGCGCACCAAGGCCCAGATCGCCCGCGAGGCCGGTCTCGAACCGCTCGCGGAGGGGCTGCTGGCCGACCCCTCGGTGGAGCCGGCCGCCGCCGCGGCGGCCTTCGTCGCCCCGGACAGGGGCGTGGCGGACGCGGCCGCGGCCCTGGAGGGCGCGCGGGCGATCCTCACCGAGAAGTTCTCCGAGGACGCCGACCTCATCGGCGAGCTGCGCGAGCGGATGTGGGCCCGGGGCCGGCTCGTCGCGAAGGTGCGGGAGGGCAAGGAGGAGGCGGGAGCGAAGTTCGCCGACTACTTCGACTTCGCCGAGCCGTTCACGGCGCTGCCCTCGCACCGGGTCCTCGCCATGCTGCGCGGCGAGAAGGAGGACGTGCTCGCCCTGGAGCTGGAGCCGGAGGAGCCGACCGGCGGACCCTCCTCGTACGAGGGGACGGTCGCGGCCCGCTTCGGCGTCGCCGACCGGGGCCGGCCCGGCGACAGGTGGCTCCTCGACACGGTCCGCTGGGCCTGGCGCACCCGCATCCTCGTCCACCTCGGCATCGACCTGCGGCTGCGGCTGCGGACGGCCGCCGAGGACGAGGCGGTCCGGGTCTTCGCGGCCAACCTGCGCGACCTGCTGCTCGCCGCCCCGGCGGGGACCCGGGCGACCCTCGGGCTCGACCCCGGCTACCGTACGGGCGTGAAGGTGGCGGTGGTGGACGCGACCGGGAAGGTCGTCGCCACGGACACGATCCACCCGCACGTCCCCGCGAACAGGTGGGACGAGGCGCTCACGAAGCTGGCCCGGCTCGCGAAGGAGCACGCGGTCGAGCTCGTCGCCATCGGCAACGGCACGGCCTCCCGCGAGACCGACAAGCTCGCCGGCGAACTCCTCGCCAGGCACCCGGAGTTGAACCTGACCAAGGTGATGGTCTCGGAGGCCGGCGCGTCGGTCTACTCGGCCTCCGCCTTCGCCTCGCAGGAACTCCCCGGCCTGGACGTGTCCCTGCGCGGCGCCGTGTCGATCGCCCGGCGGCTCCAGGACCCGCTGGCCGAGCTGGTGAAGATCGACCCGAAGTCGATCGGCGTCGGCCAGTACCAGCACGACCTGTCCGAGGTGAAGCTCTCCCGCTCCCTGGACGCGGTGGTCGAGGACTGTGTGAACGGCGTCGGGGTCGACGTCAACACCGCCTCCGCGCCGCTCCTCTCACGGGTCTCCGGCATCAGCGCGGGTCTCGCCGAGAACATCGTCGCCCACCGGGACGCCCACGGCCCCTTCCGCTCGCGCAAGGCGCTCAAGGACGTGGCCCGGCTCGGCCCGAAGGCGTACGAGCAGTGCGCGGGCTTCCTGCGCATCCGGGGCGGCGAGGACCCCCTGGACGCGTCGGCGGTGCATCCGGAGGCGTACCCGGTGGTGCGCCGGATGGCGAAGCGGACGGGCGGCGAGGTCGCGGCGCTGATCGGCGACACCGCGACGCTGCGCTCGCTGCGGCCGGCCGACTTCGTGGACGAGACCTTCGGTCTGCCGACGGTCACGGACATCCTGCGCGAGCTGGAGAAGCCGGGACGCGACCCGCGGCCCGCGTTCCGGACGGCCACCTTCAAGGAGGGCGTCGAGAAGATCGGCGACCTGGTGCCCGGGATGGTCCTGGAGGGTGTGGTGACGAACGTGGCCGCCTTCGGGGCGTTCGTGGACGTCGGCGTGCACCAGGACGGGCTCGTGCACGTGTCCGCGATGTCGAAGAACTTCGTCAAGGACCCGCGGGAGGTGGTGAAGCCGGGCGACGTGGTGAAGGTGAAGGTGCTGGACGTGGACATCCCGCGCAAGCGGATCTCCCTCACCCTGCGCCTGGACGACGAGCCGGGCGCGGACGCGGCGGGCGGCGCGCCGAAGCGGGACCGGGGCGAGCGCGGTGACCGGGCGGCGAACCGGACCGGCCGTCCGCCGCAGCAGCGCCGCGGCGGCGGGGGCGACCGCGGCCAGGACCGGACCCGCGACCGCGCCCAGGCGTCGGCGCCCGCGCCGTCGAACAGCGCGATGGCCGACGCCCTGCGCAAGGCGGGGCTCCTCAACGAGGGCGGCCGGACCGAGGGGCGCCGGGGGCGGCGCTGAGCCGTGGGGGCGCGGGCGGCGGGCATCCGGGCCGGCTGCCCGCGCGCCCGGCGCCCGGCGCACAGGAGAAGACCGACCCGTATCCGTGACGGGGGACACCGGCCGACGCGAGCGGCGGCTCGACGCCGTCGCCTCTGTGGTGTTCGGGGCGATCTACGTGAGCGCGCTCCACCTGGTCGTCACCGGGTTCGCCACCGATCCGGACGGGTGCGGCGGGCGCTTCCAGGGCGCGTGCACCGCCGGCACGTACGCGCGGCTCGGCGCGGGCTTCGGTCTCGTGGCCGTGGTGGCGCCGCTCCTGCACCGGCTCCTGCCGGACGTGCCGTACGACCGCGGGCTCGGCAGGGCCGCGAGCATCGCCGCCCTGCTCCTCGGCGGGGCGGCGGGCCTCGCCCTGACGGAGGCCGTCACGCGGCTCCTGTGACGCGAGGCCGGCTCTCCGGGGGACCAGCGGACCTGGGTCCCGCGCCGTGTCCGGTAAGTGGCGGCGTCCGGTTCCGGGAGACTCCCCCGGCCGGCGGGGCCCAGCGGAAGATCACGCACCGGGCGTCCCCGGGTGACCCCGGCAAACGCCGGGAGCCCCCGCGCCCGAACGGCCACGGGGCACGGCGCGCGTGCGCGGGGGGCACCTCCCGGGCGGAGGTCCGGCGGAGCCGCGGGCCGGGCGCGACTGCCGCCTACGGCGCGAAGCGCAGCGCCCAGTCCGCGCGGTTGGCGACCGTGAGGTCGTCGTCCTCCGTGAGGGGCGTGAGGAGGCGGCGGGCCGTCGTCGGGTCGGCCTGGACGAGGTCGACGATCTCCGTCGCCAGGCCGTCCTGGTCGTCGCCGAGGTCGACGGCCGAGGCGCGGACCAGGACCGGCAGGACCGCCGTGCCACCGACCCCGGCGAGGACGCCTCCGAGCAGCTCCCGCGCGTAGCCGTTGCGCTCGCCGACCGCGCGGGAGAGCTCGGCCTCCAGGCGTGGCAGGAGCTCCGGGCCGCCGCTCGTGGCGACCTCGTCGGCGAGGTCGATGGTGGCGTCGACGTCCGCGTCGAGATCGTCCAGCATCGCGAGGAGCCGGGTGAGGGAGTCGTCGGTCATGGTGCCTCCTGGAATGCGCCGTCCACGAGGACGGGGACGGTCGTCGAGGTGTCGATCTCGGCGGCCACGGCCACGTCCTGGGGACAGCCGTACTCGTACAGTTCACGGCCCGAAGCGCAGCCGTGCAAGGCGGCGACCGGGTCCTCGGTCGCGTCCCACAGCGTGGCCGCCGCGGTCGCCTCCGGGGTCAGGGGGTCGGGCCCGGTGAGGGCCCGCAGGGCTCCGAGGACCGCCCCCGCGCCGAGCAGGTCCTCCAGGGCGGGGCGCAGGGAGCCGTCCGGCCACCGCTCGCCGGCGGCGATGACGGCGAGCGGGCGGTCCTGGGAGCCGTACCCGCGCTCGGCGAGCCGGCGGGCGACGGCCGAGCGGTTGCGCAGGGACGCCGCGATCACGGTCGTGCCGCCGGCCCGCGCGGCGATGGTGGAGCCGTTCGGCGAGGGCAGGACGAGCCGGGGCGGCAGGGGGGCGGCGGCGCGCAGGGCGGCCGGGGAGAGCGACCAGGGGTGCTCGGGGGTCGCCTCGGCGCGGCCGACGGCGAGCGCGGCGCCGGCCCGCCGGGCGTACGCGGCGGCCGTGGCGTCCCGCCACCGGTACGGGTGCACGGCGGCGCCGCCCTCGACCGCGACGCCGACGGCGGTCGTGAAGGACAGGACGTCCACCACGACCAGGCAGGCGGCACCGGAGCCGAGGGCTCCCGCCTCGACGGGGCCCCAGCCGAAGGAGACGGTCACCGGAGTTCGGTCACCTTGCCGCCGGCGACCTCGATGCGGCGATCGGTGCGCACCGCGTCGAGCATGCGCCGGTCGTGGGTGACGAGGAGCAGGGTGCCGGTGTAG
>NZ_JAPSIW010000061.1 GCF_031178505.1 Streptomyces sp.
GATAACCTGCGAGACGGACATGCCGCGTCCACGGACTCCGTGCACGCCTCCCTTGTGACAGCGCAGTCACGTTGCCCTTCGCGGCACGCCCACGCAGACAACGAACCGCGATCATCAGAAAAGGGACGGACGCGCGTGGACCTGTTCGAGTACCAGGCGAGGGACCTCTTCGCCAAGCACGGTGTACCGGTGCTGGCCGGTGAAGTCATCGACACGCCTGAGGCGGCGCGCGAGGCCACCGAGCGTCTTGGCGGCAAGTCGGTCGTCAAGGCGCAGGTGAAGGTCGGCGGCCGCGGCAAGGCCGGCGGCGTCAAGCTGGCCGCCACCCCGGACGAGGCCGTCGCCCGCGCGACGGACATCCTCGGGATGGACATCAAGGGCCACACGGTCCACAAGGTGATGATCGCGGAGACCGCTCCGGAAATCCTCGAGGAGTACTACGTCTCGTACCTCCTCGACCGCACCAACCGCACCTTCCTGGCCATGGCCTCGGTCGCCGGCGGCATGGACATCGAGGAGGTCGCCGCGACGACCCCCGAGAAGCTCGCCAAGGTCCCGGTGGACGCCAACAACGGCGTCGACATCGAGAAGGCCCGCGAGATCGTCGCCCAGGCCAAGTTCCCGGCCGACGTCGCCGAGAAGGTCGCCGAGGTCCTCGTGACCCTGTGGAAGACCTTCGTGGCCGAGGACGCGCTCCTCGTCGAGGTCAACCCGCTGGCCAAGGTCGCCTCCGGCGACATCATCGCCCTCGACGGCAAGGTGTCCCTGGACGCCAACGCCGACTTCCGCCAGCCGGAGCACGAGGCGCTCGAGGACAAGGCCGCAGCCAACCCGCTCGAGGCTGCCGCCAAGGCCAAGGGCCTCAACTACGTCAAGCTCGACGGCGAGGTCGGCATCATCGGCAACGGCGCCGGCCTGGTCATGTCGACGCTGGACGTCGTCGCGTACGCCGGTGAGAACCACGGCGGCGTGAAGCCGGCCAACTTCCTCGACATCGGTGGCGGCGCCTCCGCCGAGGTCATGGCGAACGGCCTGGAGATCATCCTGGGCGACCCGGACGTCAAGTCCGTCTTCGTCAACGTCTTCGGCGGCATCACCGCCTGTGACGAGGTCGCCAACGGCATCGTCCAGGCCCTGGAGCTCCTCGCCTCCAAGGGCGAGGAGGTCACCAAGCCGCTGGTCGTGCGCCTCGACGGCAACAACGCGGAGCTGGGTCGCAAGATCCTGTCCGACGCCAACCACCCGCTCGTGCAGCGCGTGGACACCATGGACGGCGCGGCCGACAAGGCCGCCGAGCTCGCGGCTGCGAAGTAAGGGACAGGGGAAACCACAGCCATGGCTATCTTCCTCAACAAGGACAGCAAGGTCATCGTCCAGGGCATGACCGGTGCCACGGGCATGAAGCACACCAAGCTCATGCTGGGTGACGGCACCAACATCGTCGGCGGCGTGAACCCGCGCAAGGCCGGCACCAAGGTCGACTTCGACGGCACCGAGGTCCCGGTCTTCGGGTCCGTCGCCGAGGCCATGAAGGAGACCGGCGCCAACGTGTCCGTCCTCTTCGTGCCGCCGGCCTTCGCCAAGGCCGCCGTCGTCGAGGCGATCGACGCCGAGATCCCGCTCGCCGTCGTCATCACCGAGGGCATCGCGGTCCACGACTCCGCCGCGTTCTACGCGTACGCCGTGGAGAAGGGCAACAAGACCCGGATCATCGGCCCGAACTGCCCCGGTCTCATCACCCCGGGCCAGTCCAACGCCGGCATCATCCCGGGCGACATCACGAAGCCGGGCCGCATCGGCCTGGTCTCGAAGTCCGGCACGCTGACGTACCAGATGATGTACGAGCTCCGTGACATCGGCTTCTCGTCCGCCGTCGGCATCGGTGGCGACCCGGTCATCGGCACCACGCACATCGACGCCCTGGCGGCCTTCGAGGCCGACCCGGACACCGACCTGATCGTCATGATCGGTGAGATCGGCGGCGACGCCGAGGAGCGCGCGGCCGACTTCATCAAGGCCAACGTCACCAAGCCGGTCGTCGGCTACGTCGCGGGCTTCACCGCGCCCGAGGGCAAGACCATGGGCCACGCCGGCGCCATCGTCTCCGGCTCCTCGGGCACCGCCCAGGCGAAGAAGGAGGCCCTGGAGGCCGCGGGCGTCAAGGTCGGCAAGACCCCGACCGAGACGGCCAAGCTGGCGCGCGCGATTCTCGCCGGCTGAGCTTCCACCGCCGCACAGTGAGAGGGCCCCGCGCCCACCCGGAGACGGGTGGGGGCGGGGCCCTCTCGCACGTGGGGCGGGGGGCCACCGGGCCCACGGGACGAGCCGCGTGGTCTACCCGGCGTACGGGACGAGCCGCTCGGGACCCGGATGCGGCCGGGACCTGAGCATGTCGCGCAGTTCGACGTCCTCCGGGTCCAGCTGCTGCGGGCCGCCCCGCAGCGGCACCCCTCCGACGGACTGGCCGGGCGCGTTGACGGGGATGTACCGGGTCGGCGCGGTGGCCGCGGTGACGGCCGTGACGCCGATGAGCACCGCCGTCATGCCGATCACGGCCCGCGTCCAGCGCCGGATCCGCCGTTCGCCGCCCGTGCGGACCGCGCGGGCCGCCGGGAGGGTCGCCGTCGGCGCCTCCGCGACCAGGGTGCCCAGGCGTTCCTGCAGCGCCTCCGGTTCGGCCAGCTCCGGCACCCGGTCGGCAATGACCGCGCGGGCGTGCAGCAGCCGGTTGGCGGCGGCCGGGGTGCTCGCCTCGGTCTCGGCCGCCGTGTCCGGCAGGTCGAGGCCGAGCCCGTCGTAGAGCAGGACGGTCCGGCGGTACGGCGGAGGCAGCTCCAGCAGCGCCGCGAGCAGGGCGTGGCGCCGGGCCTCGGTCGGCGGGGCGTCGGGGTGCTTGTGGGCGCGGCGCAGCCGGTGCCAGGGGGAGAGCGCGTACTCGTGGGCCGCCGCCCGCACCCAGCCGACCGGGTCGGCGTCGACGGCCACCTCGGGCCACCGCTCCCAGGCCTGGCGGAAGGCGTGCTCGACGGCCTCGCGGGAGAGTTCCCGGCGCCCGGTGAGGAGATAGGCCTGGTGGACGAGGCCGGGCGCGGCGTAGGCGTACAGCGCGTCGAAGGCCTCCTCGGGCGTGAGGGCGGGGGCCGTCGTCCCCGCGGAGCGCGGTGCTTCGTCCGGTCCGGCCCCGGGGACGGGGCCGGTGGCGCGGTCGCCGGGTTCCGCCGGGGCGGCGGTGCGTTTCAGGCGCTCCTGGTCCTGGGGCCGCCAGGCGCCCGGCCGGCGGGCCGGTCCCTGGGCGGTGGCGGGGGAGGGTGACGGCGCCTTCGGCGGCTTGGTGGCCCGCTTGGCGGTGGCCCTGGGCCGGACGCCGGCGGCGGGGGCGGGGGCGGGCGTGCTCGTGGGCGGGGCGCCGGCGACGGACGTGCCGGCGACGGACGTGCCGTCGGCCGGGGGGTCCGCGTGCTCCGCCGTGGCGAGCAGTTTCGCGTACGCCTCGCGCTTGCGCCCCCGCGGTGCGGAGCGCCCGGTCTCCCACGCCTTCACCGTGGCCTTGGTGACGCCCACGGCCTCGGCGACCTGCTCCTCGCTCAGCGCGAGGGCCTCACGGAGCCGGCGTCGCTCCTTGGGGGTCGGAAGACTGACGGCGGATGCGGACTCGGTGGTGCTCCGGCTCATCGGCGTCGACCTCCCGCAGAGCTCCTCTGGGCGGAAAAGTACATAAACGTATATTGAGCGACACAACCGATGTTTGCCTGTTACGCCGCAAAAGCGCGTGTCGTTGGCAGCATGGGGCCGTGACCCACGTGACCGAGCACCCCCTGGTCCAGGGCGGCCGTTCCACCGCGTTCGCCACCGCCTGCGTCCGTGGCGCCGTCGCCGCGGGCCTCGGCCTCGGCGCCCTCGCCGTCCTGGTGATCGCGGCCTGGATCAGCTCCCCCTTCCCCGACAGCGGAGCCGGCGGCGCGCTGCACGTCGCCGCCGGCCTGTGGCTGCTCGCCCACGGCGTCGAGCTGATCCGTACGGACACGCTGTCCGGCCTGCCCGCCCCTCTCGGCGCCGCCCCGCTGCTCCTCGTCGCCCTGCCCGCCTGGCTGGTCCACCGGACCGCCCGCGACACCCTGGACCCGGCCGACCCGACCCGGCCCCGCCCCACCCCGGGCGGCGCGGTGGGCGCCGTCAGCGGTGGCTACCTCCTCGTCGGCGCCGCCGTCGTGGTCTACAGCGCCAGCGGGCCGCTGCCGGCCGACCTGGTCGCGGCCGGACTGTGGCTGCCGGCCGTCGTCGTGGCCGCGGCGGGCGCGGGTGTCTGGACGGCGCTCGGCCGCCCCTTGCCCGGGCGGCGTGAGGCGGCGGTCGCCCTGCGGGCCGCCGGGCTCGGGCTCACCACCCTCCTCGGCGGCGGGGCGGTGCTCGTGGGCGTCTCCCTGGTCTGGCACGCGGGCGCGGCCCGCGCCGCGTACCTCGCCCTCGCGGGGGAGTGGTCGGGCCGGGCGGCGGTGCTGCTGCTCGTCCTGGCGCTGCTGCCGAACGCGGCGGTGTGGGGTGCGGCGTACGGGCTCGGGCCCGGCTTCGCACTCGGTACGGGCGCCCTGGCCACGCCCCTCGGACTCGCCGGGGACCCCGCCCTGCCGCCCTTTCCGCTCCTGGCGGCCCTGCCGGCGGACGCGCGCGGGACGTGGCCGCACTGGTCGGCCGCCGCGGTGCCGCTCGTCGCGGCGGCGGTCCAGGGCTGGTACGCCGGCCGGGCCGGGCGGGAGTCGGCGGCCCTCGAGACCGTCCTGACGGCCCTCGGCGCGGCCTGGGTCACGGGCGCGGCGCTGACCGCCCTCGCCGCCGCCTCCGGGGGCCCGATCGGCTCCGGCCGCCTCTCCGATTTCGGCCCCGTGGGATGGCGGACGGGAGCGGCGGCGGTGCTGTGGGGCGCGGTCGGGGGGGTGCCGGTGGCGTGCGGGGTACGGGCGTGGGGACGGCGGGGCCTTCGGGATACGGGCGTGGGGGCGGCGCCGGTCGTGCCCGCCCCGCCGGCCGTACCGGCCGTACCGGTCCTGGCGCCGGTCGCCGGGGCGTCCACGGGCTTCGAGGACCTCGACGAGCTGGACGGCCGCCTGGGCGGGCCGGACGACGCGGGCTACGAGCCGTACGACTTCCTGCCGGCGGCCTGGGAATCCCCCGCCCCCGCCCCCGCCCCCGGCCCGGGCGAGGGGCCAGACCCCGGCGCGGGTCCGGCGCCGGGGGGCGGGACGCCGGCGTAGCGGAGGGGGGCGCGTTCTGGTGGGGGCGGGGGCGGGTGCCGTCCGGAAGGGGTGGGGTGCCCACCCCTTCCGCCTTTGGCGGGCGTGTGCCCACGACGGCGCCGGGCGTGGCGGCGTCGGCCGCCACGGGGCCCGTCGTGGCGGTGAGCCCGTACGCGTGGCGGGGCGTCTTCTCCGCCCCCGGCCCCCCGCGGGGTTACTCGCGGACGCCGAAACCGTCGCGGAGGGGCTTCGGGAGGTGGTTGTTGCAGGAGAGCTGGCCCGCGTGGGTGAGGGCGTCGTCGCGGCACTCGTAGAAGTCGCGGTAGACGAGCTGCATGGTGAAGCCGACCGCGACGATCATCAGGGCGACGCTCGCGGCCACCAGGCCGCTGATCGCCGCCGTGCGCAGGGAGCGGAGCGGCGTCGCGGGGGCGGCCGGTCCCGAGGGCTGGGACGGGGGCTGTGACGTCGGCGACACCTCCGCCTCCGGCACCGGGGGCTGCGCGGGCTTCGCCGGCTTCGCGCGCAGCGCGCTGACCGCCCAGTAGACCCCGAGCGCGCCGAGCAGCAGCGCCAGTTCCCGGATGTCGAAGATCGCGAAGAAGAAGGCCCACATGCCCGCGAGAACCGCGTACCGCGCACGCCGCTGGGCCGGGTCCGTGGGATCCCAGCGCAGGGCCGGCCGCCCCGGCTCCTGGCCCTGCCCACCGCCGCCCTGGCGGTCCGGCCTCCGGCCGAAGCCGTCCGTCGAACGGCCCGGCTGACGGGGGCTCCAGCGCCCGTCGGCCGAGCCCTGGGGGCCCTGCGCGTCCGACGGCCCCGAGGCCCCGGACGCGTCGTCGCCCGAGCCCTCCGGTCGCCGCGGCTGCCACGGCTGATCCGGCCGGCCCTCGGGCGGCGGCGCGAACGGGTTGTTGTCGTTCGTGGACTGGCGATCCGGCATGTGCTGGACGTCTTCCCTCTGTCGTCGTGACCGTCGTCGTGACCGCGGCCGCACCCGCGGTCGGCCCGCCTGACTGCTGGCGTGGACCCTGACGCTACCGCCCTGCTCCGCCCCCGTCCCGTGGGGGCCGTCCGGTGTGCCGGTATCGTTGCTGACGGTCGAGCCATTCGTAGGGTTCCCCGTATCGAGGGGCACGATTCGTTCGTACGACCGCACAAACACCACGGAAAGAGTGTCTCCTGTGGCTGCCGCCCGTCTCGTCGTCCTGGTCTCCGGCTCCGGCACGAACCTCCAGGCCCTGCTCGACGCCATCGCCGCCGACCCCGAGGGGTACGGCGCGGAGGTCGTCGCCGTGGGCGCCGACCGCGACTCCATCGCCGGTCTGGAGCGGGCCGAGCGCGCCGGGCTGCCCACCTTCGTCTGCCGGGTGAGGGACCACGCGACCCGCGAGGAGTGGGATCACGCCCTGGCCGAGGCCACCGCCGCGTACGAGCCGGACCTCGTCGTCTCGGCCGGCTTCATGAAGATCGTCGGCAAGGAGTTCCTCGCCCGCTTCGGCGGCCGGTTCGTCAACACGCACCCGGCCCTGCTCCCCAGTTTTCCCGGTGCCCACGGGGTGCGCGACGCCCTCGCCTACGGGGCGAAGGTCACCGGATGCACCGTCCACTTCGTCGACGACGGTGTCGACACCGGCCCGATCATCGCCCAGGGCGTGGTCGAGGTGCGGGACGAGGACGATGAAGCCGCTCTGCACGAGCGCATCAAGGAAGTCGAGCGCTCGCTGCTCGTCGACGTCGTGGGGCGTCTCGCCCGGCACGGCTACCGCATTGAGGGACGAAAGGTTCATGTCGGTGAACACGGACACCGTTAAGCCCATCCGCCGCGCGCTGGTCAGCGTCTACGACAAGACGGGGCTGGAGGAGCTGGCCCGGGGCCTGCACGAGGCCGGTGTCGAGCTCGTCTCCACGGGTTCCACCGCCGGGAGGATCGCCGCCGCCGGCGTCCCGGTCACCAAGGTCGAGGAGCTCACCGGCTTCCCCGAGTGCCTCGACGGCCGCGTCAAGACCCTCCACCCGCGCGTGCACGCCGGCATCCTCGCCGACCTGCGCCTGGAGTCGCACCGCGAGCAGCTCGCCGAGCTGGGCGTCGAGCCCTTCGACCTGGTCGTCGTGAACCTCTACCCGTTCCGTGAGACGGTCGCCTCCGGCGCCACCCCGGACGAGTGCGTCGAGCAGATCGACATCGGCGGCCCGTCGATGGTCCGCGCCGCCGCCAAGAACCACCCGTCGGTGGCCATCGTCACCAGCCCCGAGCGGTACGGCGACGTCCTCGCCGCCGTCCGGACGGGCGGCTTCGACCTGACCGCCCGCAAGCGGCTCGCCGCCGAGGCCTTCCAGCACACGGCCGCCTACGACGTCGCCGTGGCCTCCTGGTTCGCCGACACGGAGTCCAACGGCGGTTACACCGCGGGCGCCGCCGACGACTCGGGCTTCCCCGACTTCCTGGGCGCCACCTTCGTCCGGAAGAACGTCCTGCGCTACGGCGAGAACCCGCACCAGGGCGCCGCGCTCTACGTCGACGGCACGGGCGGCCTCGCCGAGGCCGAGCAGCTGCACGGCAAGGAGATGTCGTACAACAACTTCACGGACACCGACGCCGCGCGCCGGGCCGCGTACGACCACGCCGAGCCCTGCGTCGCGATCATCAAGCACGCGAACCCGTGCGGCATCGCGATCGGCGCCGACGTCGCCGAGGCCCACCGCAAGGCCCACGCCTGCGACCCGCTGTCCGCCTTCGGCGGCGTCATCGCCGTCAACCGTCCCGTCTCGGTCGAGATGGCCGAGCAGGTGGCCGAGATCTTCACCGAGGTCATCGTCGCCCCCGGCTACGAGGACGGCGCCGTCGAGATCCTCGCCAAGAAGAAGAACATCCGCGTGCTGCGGGCCGAGGGCGCCCCGGCCAACCCGGTCGAGGTCAAGCCGATCGACGGCGGCGCCCTCCTCCAGGTGGCCGACCGCCTCCAGGCCGAGGGCGACGACCCCGCCCACTGGACCCTCGCCGCCGGAGACGCGCTCTCCGCCGACGAGCTGGCCGAGCTCGCCTTCGCCTGGAAGGCCTGCCGCGCGGTGAAGTCCAACGCCATCCTGCTCGCCAAGGACGGGGCCTCGGTGGGCGTCGGCATGGGGCAGGTCAACCGCGTCGACTCCGCGAAGCTCGCGGTCGAGCGGGCGGGTGAGGAGCGGGCGCGCGGCTCGTACGCCGCCTCCGACGCCTTCTTCCCCTTCCCCGACGGCCTGGAGATCCTCACCGCCGCCGGTGTGAAGGCGGTCGTCCAGCCCGGCGGCTCGGTCCGTGACGAGCTGGTCGTCGAGGCCGCGAAGAAGGCCGGGGTGACCATGTACTTCACCGGCGCCCGCCACTTCTTCCACTGAGCGCCCACCGCCCCCCGGGTCACCCGCCACGGGTGACCCGGGCCCCGGCCGCAGGGTCCTTCCCGTCCCGGGGAGCCCCACCGGCCCCCGCCGGGCCGAACGGGCCCGGCAGGCGGATTCTGGTCTAATGGGATGCTCTTTCGTCGGCCGCCGGTACTGGGGGACGTGGTGTTGGACGTACTGAACAGGCCCGCTGCGGACACCGCCGACGCGCGCCCCCCGGACCCGGAGCCGTCCCCGGCGCCGCTCCGCCCGTACCTGATCGTCGCGGCCGTGCTCTGCGGCCTGTACTTCCTCTACTCCTGGGTGCAGTACAGCCACTTCCGCACCCCCTCCTGGGACCTCGGCATCTTCGGGCAGTCCGTCCGGGCCTACGCCGAGTTCCGGGCCCCGGTCGTCGACATCAAGGGCCCCGGCTTCCACATACTCGGCGACCACTTCAGTCCGGTGACGGCGCTCCTCGCGCCGCTGTACTGGATCTGGCCCTCGCCGGTCTCGCTCCTCTTCGCGCAGGCCGCGCTGTTCGCCGCCTCCGCCGTCGTCGTGGGCCGCACCGCGCAGCAGGTCCTCGGCAGCCGGGCCGCCGGCCTCGCCCTCACCGTCGCCTACGGGCTCTCCTGGGGCCTCCAGGAGGCGGTCAAGTCCGACTTCCACGAGATCGCCTTCGCGGTCCCGATGCTCGCCCTCACCTGCCGCGCCCTCATTCTGGGGCGGTGGACCGCGGCCGTCGCCTGGTCGCTGCCCCTCGTCCTCGTCAAGGAGGACATGGGCCTGACCGTCTCCATGGTCGGCGTCGTCCTCTTCGTGAAGGGCCACAAGCGGCTCGGGGCGGCCGTGGCCGCCTTCGGCGCGGCGGCCTTCGCGCTGACCGTCCTCGTCCTGATCCCGGCGGCGAGCCGGGCCGGCCAGTACGACTACTGGGCGAAGATCGAGAAGACCGGGCAGGGCACGGAGACCTCCTTCGGGCAGGTCGTCGTGGACGCGCTGACCTCCGGCGAGCGCTGGGAGATGCTCGTCTTCCTGCTCGGGATCACCGGTTTCCTCGCCCTGCGCTCCCCGCTGATCCTGCTCGTCCTGCCCACCCTCGGCTGGCGCTTCCTCTCCCAGGACGCCAACCACTGGGGCATGCACTGGCACTACAGCGCCATCCTCATGCCGGTCGTCTTCCTGGCCCTCGTGGACGCCGCCCGCGCGGTCCGCACCTCGCCGCGCGCCTGGCTCGTCTCGTACGGGAAGGTCGTCGTCCCGGTGGCCACGGCGGCCGCGCTCGTGCTGGCCGCGGACCTGCCGCTGCGGGAGCTGCTGCGTTCCGAGACGTACCGTACGGACGCCCGGGTCGCGCAGGCGCGGGCCGCGGTGGCGGCGGTGCCGGAAGGGGCGAGCGTGGAGGCCGACGTGCCCCTCCTCGCGCACCTCACGGCGGACCACCGCGTCTACTGGGTCGGTACGTCCAAGGGCGCCACGCCCGACTACCTCGCCCTGGACCTGCGGGGCTGGTCACAGCCGGTCTCCGACCCGGTGGCACTGGCTTCGCAACTGCATCCGGAGGCGCGGTACGCGGTCGTGCACCGTTCGGAGGGGTTCGTGGTGCTCAGGCGGGCCTGACCCGTTGCCCCGCGGCGGAAACGACCGGGGGCCGGGTCCCCTGCGTACCTCGGGTACGCAGGGGACCCGGCCCCCGCCGCTGTCCGGATCGGGACCGGATCAGTACTGGTGCCTGTTGCGGTTGAAGTAGGCCGAGGCGTCGGACTTCGCGAAGAAGACGATGACCAGGATGCCCAGGACCAGGCCGATCAGCGCGAAGACGTTGCCGCCGAACAGGTTGACGACACAGCCGAGCGTCACGAGGGAGCCGTAGACGATCGCGGCGATGCGCAGACCGTTGCCGCCCTTGGCCGTCTTGGCGGCCATGACGATCGCCCAGATGCCGAAGGCCAGGCCGATGATGCCGAAGACGACGAACACGCCCGTGACGGCGGCGGCCGCGCCGTCCGTGTTGTTGAACTCGGACGAGGAGTCCGCGAGCTGGTCGGCGAACCAGCCGCCGAACGCCATGATGGCGATGCCGCCGAGTATCTGGATGACGCCGAGGATCCACAGCATCACGCGCGCGGCCTTGACGGTGCCCGGCATCTCCATCACCGCGCCCGGGTAACCGCCGCCGTACGGCGCGGCCGGCGGGGCGGCCGGGTAGCCGTAGCCCTGCTGCGGCGGGACGCCCTGGGGGGCCTGCTGGGGGTAGCCGTAGCCGGGCTGCTGTCCCTGCGGCGGCTGGCCGTAGGGGTTGTTCGGTTCGCCGAAGCTCATCGCGGGATTCCTCCGTGAGGTTTTCTTGCGGGGACGTACGCGGCCCGCGCGGAGGACATTCACGGCAATATGAGCGGTTTCCCCCCGGCACTTTCCGCGGCACTGCGCGGATCATCGTCGTCGTAACGTCGCTTTTTTGTCCAGTCGATAGGCGGCGGAGTTGTGCAAGTGCAACGGAAGCGCAACCTGTCGCCACGGGGCCCGGGCACCGGACGGTGGGCGAATTGGAAACGGGCGGGGTTCATCCGGGAGGATGAGCCCCATGAGCGCCCAGATTCTCGATGGCAAGGCCACCGCAGCCGCGATCAAGTCCGATCTGACCGTCCGTGTGGCGGCCCTGAGGGAGAAGGGCATCACGCCCGGTCTCGGCACCGTCCTGGTCGGCGACGACCCGGCCAGCCAGAAGTACGTGGCCGGAAAGCACCGTGACTGCGCGCAGGTCGGCCTGGCCTCGATCCAGCGACAGCTGCCCGCCACCGCCACCCAGGAGGAGATCGAGGCGGTCGTCCGGGAGCTCAACGAGGACCCCGCCTGCACCGGTTACATCGTCCAGCTCCCCCTCCCCAAGGGCATCGACGAGAACCGCATCCTGGAGCTGATGGACCCGGCCAAGGACGCGGACGGCCTGCACCCGACCAACCTCGGCCGGCTCGTCCTCAACGAGCCCGCGCCGCTGCCCTGCACGCCGAACGGTGTCATCACCCTGCTGCGGGCCCACGGCGTCGAGATCAACGGCGCGGAGGTCGTGGTCGTCGGCCGCGGCGTCACCATCGGGCGCCCGATGCCGCTGCTCCTCACCCGCCGCTCCGAGAACGCCACGGTGACCCAGTGCCACACCGGCACCCGGGACCTCGCGGCGCACCTGCGCAACGCGGACATCATCGTCGCGGCGGCGGGCGTGCCGCACCTGATCAAGCCCGAGGACGTGAAGCCGGGCGCGGCCGTCCTCGACGTCGGCGTCTCCCGCAACGCCGAGGGCAAGATCATGGGCGATGTGCACCCCGGTGTCGCCGAGGTGGCCGGCTGGATCTCCCCGAACCCGGGCGGCGTGGGCCCGATGACCCGCGCGCAGCTCCTCGTCAACGTCGTCGAGGCCGCCGAGCGCGCGGCCGCGGCGCTCTGACGTGACCTCCGGGACCCCGGGATCTTCCGGGACCCCGGACGGACCGCCGGAGGGAGCGGCGGAGCCGGTGCAGGGCTCCCCGGCGTCCGCCGCCCCCGCGGGCCCCTCCGGTCCTGCCGCCGCCGGCGGTTCCGGGGGTGGCTTCACGCGGCCGAAGCCGACCGTCGTCACCGAGGGCACCTCGCGGCCGGAGGGCGGCGGACGGGCGGCCTCGGGCGACGCGCCGGCGCCGGCCCGGCAGTGGCCGCTGCTCACCGTCCTCGGCCTGACGGCGCTCGGGCTGCTCGTGGTGGGGACCGACCCCTTCCCGCACTCCTTCCGGGTGGGGGCGATCCTCGTGGGAGGCGCGCTCCTCACCGGTGCCGGGTTGCGCAGGGCGCTGCCCTCGGTCGGGATGCTGGCCGTCCGGTCGCGCTTCACCGACATGTTCACGTACGGGGTGCTCGGCACCCTGATCGTGCTGCTCGCGCTCATGGTGCAGCCGGAACCCTGGCTGCGGATCCCGTTCCTGGAGGACGTCCTCCATCTGACGGTGACGTAGGGCGTCGTACGCGGACCGTGCCCGCCCTCTCCCCCGTGGGAGGGCGGGCACGGCTGTGATCAAGGGTCATGTACTCGCCAAGCGGCTTCAAGCTCCGTCGGCGCGCTGTGGCACGGAAGTGACCATTCCGCTATTTTCCGAGCCGCCGGGACCGACGGGGCGGCTCCTGCGTACCGGCCGCGCCGCGCCCCCGGACCTGCCATCCTGCGGGGAGGCAGGCGACGAGGGGAGCACCCATGCCCGGTTGGAAGCCGCTTCCGGAGGAACTGGCCCCGGAGGTCCGCGCGTTCACGGAGCGGATGCGGCGGCTGATCGACCGCAGCGGCCTCGGGGTCCTCGCCGTCGCCGAACGGACCGGCCACGACCGGGCCACCTGGGAGGCGTACCTCCGCGCCGACCGCCCGGTGCCCCGGAGCGCCGTCCTGGCCCTCGCCGACGTGACCGGCGCGGACGCGGGCGCCCTCGCGGCGGACGCCGAACACGCCGAGCGCGCCTGGCGGCGCGCGGGAACCGGCGCCACCCCGGGCACCGGCCCGCACGCGGAGAACGGCGAGGGCACGCGCCCGGCCACGGGAGACGACGGGGGTACGCGCCCGGCGGCGGCGCCCCCCGTCGCGCACCCGCCAGGGGCCCCCGCCCCGGCGGCACCTGACGGAGCCCCGGCCTTCCGCGGCGACGGCGGCGCCGGCCTCGGCGGGGACGGCCCCGGTGGCGGCGGCCAGGACCGCACCCTGCGGATCCGCCGCGTCGACGGGGACCTCCCGCTCGCCCCGGCCCCCGGCAGCGGCGGCGGCACCGCCCGCCCGGCCGGCGGCCCGCCCCGTACCCCCGTCACCGGCGCCGTGCCACCGCCCCGGGACCGGCCCCCCGCCCGTACCCCCCTCACCCGCTCCCGCGCAGTGCTCCTCCACGCCGCCGCGATCGTCGGCGCGGGACTCGTCGTCACCGCCGCGCTGCTCCTCGTCGACCTCGGCGGCGGGGACACCGATGACGGACGGGCGGCCTCCGCGCCGCCCACCCGCGCCACCGCCCCGGCCCCCACCGCCGTCACCCCGCTCCCCGCCGGAGCCACCTGCGCGGGACCGAGCTGCTCCGGGCAGGACCCGGAGGCCCTGGGCTGCGGCGGCCCCCTCGCCACCACCGTCGCGCGCACCACGGTCGGCGGCGCGCAGGTCGAGGTCCGGCACAGCGCCGCCTGCCGGGCCGCCTGGGCCCGCATCAGCGGCGCCGCGCCGGGGGACACCGTCACCGTCGAGGCCGCGGGCGTCACCCGGCGCGCCACGCTCCCGGCGGGCACCGACACCGACGCGTACACCCCGATGGTCCCGGTCGCCGCGGGCGGGGAGGCCCGCGCCTGCGCCGCGCTCGCCGACGGCCGCGCCGGCTGCACCCCCGGCTGACGGCCCGGCCGACGCACCGGTGCGGCCCGGGGCCTGACGCGCCGACACCACGCGGAAGGGTGGCAGTGAGCCGCACCACAAGGGGGCGGGGGTTCGGGAGGGCCCGGGTCGGATAGCCTGACCGCTGGATATCTCTTCACATCGAGACACCGATCGATCAGAGAGCCGTCCGACACCAGGGGCAGGGACCCCCACCGCCAGCTGTCTTACGGAGATCGCCATGACCCGCACTCCCGTGAATGTCACCGTGACCGGCGCGGCCGGCCAGATCGGCTACGCGCTGCTGTTCCGCATCGCCTCCGGCCACCTGCTCGGCGCGGACGTGCCGGTCAAGCTGCGCCTCCTCGAGATCCCGCAGGGCGTGAAGGCCGCCGAGGGCACCGCCATGGAGCTCGACGACTGCGCGTTCCCGCTGCTCAAGGGCATCGACATCTTCGACGACCCGAACCAGGGCTTCGAGGGCGCCAACATCGCGCTGCTCGTCGGCGCCCGCCCCCGTACCAAGGGCATGGAGCGCGGCGACCTGCTCTCCGCCAACGGCGGCATCTTCAAGCCGCAGGGCAAGGCCATCAACGACCACGCCGCGGACGACATCAAGGTCCTCGTCGTCGGCAACCCGGCCAACACCAACGCCCTGATCGCCCAGGCCGCCGCCCCGGACGTCCCGGCCGAGCGCTTCACCGCCATGACGCGCCTGGACCACAACCGCGCGATCTCGCAGCTGGCCGCCAAGACCGGCGCCTCCGTCGAGGACATCAAGCGCCTCACCATCTGGGGCAACCACTCCGCCACCCAGTACCCGGACATCTTCCACGCGGAGATCGCCGGCAAGAACGCCGCCGAGGTCGTGGGCGACCAGGCGTGGGTGGCCGACACCTTCATCCCGACCGTCGCCAAGCGCGGCGCCGCGATCATCGAGGCCCGGGGCGCGTCCTCCGCCGCCTCCGCCGCCAACGCCGCCATCGACCACGTCCACACGTGGGTCAACGGCACCGCCGAGGGCGACTGGACCTCCATGGGCATCCCGTCGGACGGCTCCTACGGTGTCCCCGAGGGCCTCATCTCCTCCTTCCCCGTCACCTGCAAGGACGGCAAGTACGAGATCGTCCAGGGCCTGGAGATCAACGACTTCTCCCGCGAGCGCATCGACGCCTCCGTCGCCGAGCTGGCCGAGGAGCGCGACGCCGTGCGCGAGCTGGGTCTCCTCTGACCCTCACGCTCCGCCCCGGCACCCCCGGCCATCCGGCCGGGGGTGCTTTTTTCGTGCCGACACCCGGCACCGGCCTCCCCTATGCTGTCCCCTCCGGTCCGGCCAACACCGGCCGGGAACCACACCGTTCACGACATCGGGGGAGTCTTGACGCAGGCCTCCGTTCCCCATCAGCCGCCCGGGCCACCCGGGCCCTCCGCACCACCGCCCGCACCGCCCCCCGGGCCCGGCACCGCGCCGCCCGCCGCCGACGCCCGGCGGTCGCCCTCCACCAGCGAGGCGACCCGGCTGCTCTGCGCCGGCACCTACCTCGACGACGGCTTCCGGGACGCCGTCATCGACCAGCTGTACGTCCACGAGGAGCGCTTCGCCGCGCCCTCCCTCGGCTACGACGCGAGCCGCGTCCTCGCCCACGCCCTGCGCGCCCGGCGCGTCGAACTCGCGTGGGCCGCCGGCATCCTCGCCCTCTGGATCGTCGCCTTCCCGCTCACCAAGGGCCTGGTGCTGCTCCTCGTCCTGCCCCTCCTGCTCCTCGGCCTCGCCCGCTGGATCCGCGGCCGGGCCGCCCAGGCGCCCGTCGTCCGCGCCCTCCCCGCCCTCGTCCTGCGCTGGTACGCGCGGCTGGCGCTCGCCCAGTCCGCCGTCCTCCTCCTCGTCCTCGCCCTCACCGGCGACGAGGGCCGCTACGAGTTCTTCGACGCGACCGAGGAACTCTGGGAACTCCTCGGCTCCCTCGGCCTCGGACTCGGCGCCGCGTTCGGCGCGGCCCCCGCGGAGCTGTGGAGCATCGGCAGGCTGGAGGTGTGGATCACCCTCGCCCTGCCGTTCCTCGTCGCCTGGGCGGTGGCCACCCAGCGCGGCCAGTTCGCCCGCGCGCTCACCGAGGAACTCTCCCGGGACCGGTTCGCCGACCTGCGCTCCGACCCCGCCGAGCAGGCCGAGGGAGCCCGCTTCCGCCGCCTGCGGGACCGGATCCGCGCCGAGCAGCACGCCCCCCTCGTCCTGTACGACACCGAGTGGCCGTTCCGCGGCGCCGGCCAGGCGTACGAGCCGTGGTCGCTCTCCATCGAACTGCGCCCCCGCGAGGACCTCGGCGACACGGCGCCCGAACCGCTCGACAACAGCGCGGTGCTGCGCCACGTCGTCCCGTACGTCGCCGCCCTGCGCGAACCGTCCCCGCACGGCTCGCCGGTGGCCCGGGCGGCCTCCCGGGACCGGCTGCGCGAGCTGGAGATCGACGAGGTCGTCTTCCTGCCCGCCGACGGGCTGCCGGACCGGGCCACCGCCCCGTACAGCGCCGCCGCGTTCGAGGCGCACCGCGCGGGCGCCGTCGAGGAGGGCGGCGAGGCGCGCCGCCACTTCCTGCGCGTCCGCGTCGGCGGCTGGGACGAAGAGGTCGTCACGACGGTCTTCGTCCGGGTCCACACCCAGGGCGGCATGCTGATGCTGGAGGTCGCCCCGCACGTCCTGCGGCCGGTGAAGTCCCTGTACCGGGACGCCGACCGGATCGCCCACCGCTACCGGCACAACCACCGCTTCGGCAGGGCCGTCTGGGCGCTCGGGCAGACCCCGCGCTCGGCCGGACAGGCCCTCGTCACCCTCGGCCGCGCGCTCGGACACCTGTGGCGGGTCGCCACGGCCGGGCACGCGCAGGCGCTGCCCGAGGGCCCGTACGCCTCGGTGCGCGAGCTCGGCTCGGACGACCGGGCCTCCCTCTTCCAGGAGATGGACGTCAGCCGCTACCTGAAGAGCATCCA
>NZ_JAPSIW010000593.1 GCF_031178505.1 Streptomyces sp.
CTGCTGCTGCTCGGAACCGGCATCCTCGCGCGCGTGCTGCCGTCCGTGTACGCCCTCTACGCCGGCGGCGTCCTCGTCGGCACCGCCATCGCCCTGCTCAACGTGCTGATGCCGGGCCTGATCAAGCGGGACTTCCCCGGCCGGGCCGCGTCCATGACCTCCGTCTACACCGGCGCGATGATCGCCGGCGCCACGGTGGCGGCCGCCGCGGCCGTCCCTCTGGAGGAGGCGCTCGGTGGTGGCTGGCGCGGTTCGCTCGGCTTCTGGTCGCTGCTCGCGGCCGTCGCCGCACTGGCCTGGCTGCCGCAGGTGGCGATCGCCCGGGGCCGCACGGGTCAGGGGACGCCGGGGCGGGCCGTCCCGGCCGCCTCGGGCCGTCCGGCGGGCCTCCGGCGCTCCGCCCTCGCCTGGCAGGTGACCCTCTTCATGGGGCTCCAGTCGCTGTGGACGTACGTCCTGGTGGCCTGGATGCCGACGATCTTCACCGACCACGGCATGAGCCGCTCCACCGCCGGTGTGATCTTCGCCTTCAACAACCTGACCCAGGTCGCGGGCGCCTTCGTCGTCCCGCTCCTCGCGGGCCGGACCCGCGACCAGCGGGCCCTGGTCGTCCTCGTCACCACCCTGGTGGCGGCCGGCTACGCCGGTCTCCTGGTCGCCCCCGTCCAGGGCGCCTGGCTGTGGTCAGGGCTGCTCGGTGTCGGGCAGGGCGGGGCGGTGGGCCTCGCCCTCACCCTGATCGTGCTGCGCTCCGGGGACGCCGTCACGGCCGCCCGCCTCTCGGGCATGGCCCAGACCGTCGGCTATCTCCTCGCCGCCGCCGGCCCGCTGGTCGCCGGCGCCCTCCACCAGGCCACCGGCTCCTGGACGCTCCCGCTCTCGCTCGTCCTGGGCGTCTGCGCGACAGCGCTCGCCGTCGGCCTGCCGGCCGGACGCGACCGGCACGTGTGACCGCCCCGCCGGCCCGCCTCCCGGGCTCGACCGGGCCGGGCGAGGAAGGCGGAGGCGGTACGGCTCCGGGGCGGGCCTCCCGGAATCCGGGCGACGCCCCTCGGAGCCGTACCGCCGTCGCCGCCCTGTCCGCGCGGGGGCGCTCTACTCCTCGCCCGCCAGGGTCAGCGTGCGCAGCTTGTGGCCGGCGAACCAGGTGGCCGCGACCGTGACCGCGGCCAGCAGGACGACCGCCGTGGTCAGGCCCACCTCCGAACTGATGAGGCCTTCCCCGGTGACCTTCTCCGCGAGGGCGAGCGCCCACTGCTGGACGCTCAGGGTCCGGGCACCCGCGATCAGGGAGCCGAACAGGGCCTCCCAGACCAGCGCGTAGACGAGACCGATCACCACGGCGTGCCGGCTGACCGTGCCGAGCAGCAGGAACAGGGCGCTGTAGGCGATGGAGGCGACCAGCGCGGCCACCGTGTAGGCGACGGCGACCTGCTGGCCGTTGCCGTTGAGGATGAACCCGGCGAGCAGCGTCGGCACCGCCGAGAAGACCATGGTGACCGCGACGGCCACGGTCAGCTTGGTCAGGATGATCGTGGGCCGCTTCACCGGCTTGGACAGCAGGTAGACGATCGAGCCGTCGTCGATCTCCGGCCCGATCGCGCCCGTTCCCGCGATCACACCGATCAGCGGCACCATCGTGGCCAGGGCGAACCCGCCGAGGACATCGGCGGCGACCTGGTCGTCCGCGCCGTTCAGGAGGCGGATCGTCGCGGCGATGACCAGGAGCATGCCGGGCAGGAGGAAGAGGAGCGCGGCCCGGCGGCGGCCCAGGAGGGCCCGGTAGGTGAGCCTCGCGACTGTGGGGTTGTACATCGGTCAGGCTCCTTTCAGGCCGCGACGAGGTACGAGAAGACCGATTCGAGGGACTCGTCCGAGGGCGAGACCGTGAGCAGCCGGATGCCGCGCTCACGCGCGACCCTCGGCAGCAGTTCCGTGAACCGGCCGAAGTCGACGGCCTGGACGCGCAGTCCGCCCTCCCCGTGGTCGACCTCGATCCCGGCCGTGGACGGATCGGCGATCAACGCGGCGGCCAGCGCCCGGTCGTCGCTGGACCGCACCAGGTAGCGGTGCGGCCGGTCGGTCATCAGGCGGCGGATCCGGCGGAAGTCGCCGGAGGCGGCGTGCCGGCCGGCCACGATCACCTCGATGTGGGAGGCGAGCTGTTCGACCTCCTCCAGGATGTGCGAGGAGAACAGGACCGTGCGGCCCTCCGCGCCCATCCGCCGCAACAGGTCCATCAGCTGCATGCGCTGGCGCGGGTCCATGCCGTTGAAGGGCTCGTCGAGGAGCAGCACGGACGGCTCGTGGACGAGCGCCGAGGCCATCTTCACGCGCTGCCGCATGCCCTTGCTGTACGTGGCGATCTTGCGGTCCTGGGCGTACTCCATCTCCACCGTGGCCAGGGCCCGCTGGGCCTCCGCGCCGCCGAGGCCCTGGAGTTCGGCGTTGGCGAGGACGAACTCGCGTCCGGTCAGAAAGTCGTACATCGCCTCCCGCTCGGGGACGACGCCGATCTTCCGGTAGACCGACTCGTTGCGCCAGATCGTCTCCCCGTCGAGGGTCACACCGCCCGTCGACGGGTCGAGGAAGCCGCCCATCATGTTGATGAGCGTCGACTTCCCGGCGCCGTTGGGGCCGAGGAGACCGGTGACGCCCGGACCGACGGACATCGTGACGTCGTTGACGGCCACGACGTTGCCGAACCAGCGGGAGACGTGGTCGATGGAAAGAACGCTCATGGGCGCGGCCCATTCTTCGGAAGGGTGGTGGTGGGCGAGGGGAGGGTGATCACAGCCCGACCTTTCGGTAGCGGCGCATCAGGACGCCGTACGAACCGGCGATCAGCGCGAGGACGACCAGGAGATAGACCACGCCGGCACCGGAGCCCGGGCCCGCGCCGTCCGGGAAGGCGCTGGGCGCCCCGAGGAACGCGGTCTGCACCCCGTCGACGAGGGTGATCGGCGAGAAGAGGCCGAGCCACGGGATGACGTCGGTGTTCTCGGTGGCGTAGGCGATGCCCATGAGGGTGGAGACCGCCCCGTACGAGATGACCAGGACGGCGATCACGGCGGCGACGCCGAAGCCGCGGCGCGGCGTGAGCGCCGCCATGACCAGTCCGATGCCGCCGAACAGCAGGGACAGCAGGGCCACCGAGACGAGCCCCTGGCCGAACATCGCCGTCTGGTCCCAGAAGTCCATCTTCGCCAGCAGGGCGCCGATCCACAGGATCAGCAGCGGCGAGGCCGTGAGGATGAACAGCGCCGAGGCCATCGCGCCGTACTTGGCGAGGACGTAGTCGACGCGCTCGATCGGCCGCGAGAAGTACAGCGGCACCGTCCGGAACCGCAGGTCCCGGGAGACGGACTGGGGCGCCTGGGAGGCCAGGTAGATGCCGATGACCATCTGGAGGTAGATCGCGTACTCGGTGTACTCGATCGACAGCTTGGACTGCTTCCCGACCACCGCGACCGCGACGAGGATCAGCGCCGGGACGCACATGACCGCGTAGAGCAGCATCGGCAGCACCTTCGACTTCGCGCTGCGGCCGAGGCCGTAGGCGCCGCGCAGCGACTGCGAGAAGAGGGAGCGGCGGGCGTACGCGCGGCCGAGGCGCGGACCGTCGTAGGACCGGTACCCGATGTTGTGGATGCGGGTCGTGTCGGTCGCGGGAGCGGCCTGGGGGTTGTGGGTGCTCATCGGGCCGGCACCTCCTCGTGCTGCGGGGGCCCTTCGGGGCGGAAGACCTCGGCGATGTGGTGGCGGCGCTGCTCCATGCGGACCAGGCCGAGGCCGAGACCGGCCACGGTGTCCCGCACGATGTCGTACGTCTCCTCGCCGGCCGCCTCCAGGAGCAGGACGTGCCCGGCCCCGGGCAGGCCCTCCTCGGTGCCCGGGTGGAGGGTGACGCCGGCCCCGGCGAGGGCGGCGCGCAGGGCGGCCGTGCCGTCGGGGTGGGCGTCGGAGTCGGTGACCTCGACCGCCAGCGTGGTGGTGGTGCGGGTGAAGTCGCTGGTGGAGCTGGAGCGGAGCAGCCGGCCGCCGTCGATGACGACGACGTGGTCGCAGGTGCGTTCCAGTTCGCCGAGGAGGTGGGAGGTGACGAGGACGGAGATGCCGAAGTCGGTCCACACGCGGCGGATCAGTCCGAGCATCTCGTCGCGGCCGACCGGGTCGAGACCGTTGGTCGGCTCGTCGAGGAGGACCAGGCGCGGATCGTGGACAAGCGCCTGGGCGAGCTTCACGCGCTGCTTCATGCCGGTCGAGTAGCCGCCGATGGGGCGGTAGCGCTCCTCGTAGAGACCGACATGGCGCAGGGTGTCGGCGGTCCGCTCGCGGGCGGCGGTCGGCGGCAGGCCCGACATGCGCGCCATGTGGACGACGAACTCGGT
>NZ_JAPSIW010000594.1 GCF_031178505.1 Streptomyces sp.
ACCGGCCCGGCACCGGCCAGGCCGAGGAGCCAGTTCACCATCCCCTGGTCCCGCCCGAAGAGGAGCGCGAAGACCAGCGTCGCCGCGGCCACCGAGGTGGCGTAGGGGGCGAGCGCCACGACCCGGAAGAGGACCCGTCCGCGCATCCGTACGTCGAGCAGGTGCGCCACGCCGAGGGCCAGCAGCAGCTGGGGCACGGTGGCGAGGAGCCCGATGACGGCGGTGTTGCCGAGGGCGTTCCAGAAGTACTCGTCCCCGAGGAGCCGCGTGTAG
Source organism: Streptomyces sp. (assembly GCF_031178505.1). Lineage (GTDB taxonomy): Bacteria > Actinomycetota > Actinomycetes > Streptomycetales > Streptomycetaceae > Streptomyces > Streptomyces gulbargensis. The sequence goes on from NZ_JAPSIW010000594.1 coordinate 274, forward strand.
TTGTGCGCGCCGGCCCACCGGCCCTCGGCGGGCGCGGTCAGCTCGACCCGGTGCAGCGAGGTCCATGCGGTGGCGAGCAGCGGGAACAGCCCGAAGGCCCCGAAGAGGAGGAAGAACGGCGCGACGAGGAGGTACGGCGCCCAGCCCGACCGCGCGGCGGACGACCGGGGGCGGGACGCGGTCCGTGCCCGGCCGGCCCGTCCGGCGGACGCCCGTACGGGCAGGGACGGAGCGGCGGATTCCGGTACGGCTCCACCCGCGTCCCCGGCCACCCCCGTGCGCCCGCCCGCGGTCGTGCCGCCGGCCGCCGGCCCCGCCCACGCCCCCGTCCCCGCCGTCGTCACCCCCGACGGCGGCGGAAGCGGCTTCGCCCCGGTCACGGCCGCCTCACCGGTCCAGGGCGTTGTCGATGGCCCGCAGCGCCGCGTCCCAGGCCGACGCGGGGGAGCGGCCGGTCTGGTCGACCTGGAGCATCCCGGTGTCGGCGAGGATCTGCGCGATCAGGGCGTCCTTCGGGCCGACCGGGGCGCGCGGCACCCCCCGGGCCGCCGCGGCGAAGATCGCGCCGACCGGGGCGTCCCCGAAGTACGGGTGCCGGGCCCCGGCGACCTCCGGCAGGGCGTAGGCGGCCGAGGCGCTCGGGAAGCTGCCGCGCCGCGCGAAGAGACGGGCCTGCTGGGCGGGGGCGGTCAGCCAGGCGGCGAGCCTGGCGGCCTCCTTCCGGTGCTTCCCGGCGGACGGGACGACGAGGAAGGAACCGCCCCAGCTGCCCGGCCGGGGCGCCGCCGCCACGTCCCAGCGGCCCCGCCCCGCGGGCCCCGCCTTGTCCTGGATGTAGCCGAGCATCCAGGCCGGGCAGGCGACCGTCGCGAACGCGCCCCGGGCGAAGGCCTGGTCCCAGTCGGGGGTGAACTGCTGGAGCCGGGCGGTCAGCCCCTCGCGGGCGAACTCGGCCGCCAGGTCCCAGGCCTCCCGTACGGCCGGGTTGTCCGCCACCACCAGCCGGCCGCGCCCGTCGTGGAACCGCAGGGCCGCCCCGGCGGTGACCGCCGCCATCACCCCGGAGGCGGAGTCGGTGAACGCGACGCCCTCCGGGGCCCGGGCGGCGAACCGCCGCCCGGCCGCCAGGTACTTGCCCCAGTCCCCGGCCCACATCCGCCCCACCTCCTCCCGCCCGGTGGGCAGTCCGGCCCGCGCGAAGTGGTCCTTGCGGTAGCACACGGCCTGCGGGCCGATGTCGGTGCCGAGTCCCAGCGTGCGGCCGTCCGGCCCGGTGGCCTGCGCCCACTTCCACGGCAGGAACGCGGCCCGGTCCACCCCCGGCGCCGTACCGAGCTCCTCCAGCCGCCCGCCCTGGGTGGCGACGACCTCGGCGATGTTGCCGACCTCGACGGCCTGGACGTCGGCGAGACCGGACCCGGCCGTGAGGTGGGTGAGGAGCTGCGGGTAGTAGACGTCGTTGCGGGCGAGGGAGGTCTGGCGGACGGCGATGTCCGGGTGGAGCCGCATGTACGTGTCGTAGAGCCCGGCCTCCTGGAGGCCGAAGGTGCCGAACACCCCCACCGTGAGCGTGATCCGCCGCCCCTCCGCGGACACCGGCTGCCGCACCCCGGCCGGGGCCGGTCCGGGCGGGTCGGTGGCGCAGCCCGCCGACAGGACCGTGGCCAGCAGCAGCCCCACGACCGGCCGGAACGCACCGCTCCTCCTCCACATGAGGCCCGACCGTAACGGCCCGCGCGCCCCGGCCCGGGGAACCGGCCCGGGAGGGCCACCCGGCCGGTCGAATCCCGTCGAACGTCTTCGACGGTTCACGGACCTTGACCGTGTTCCGGCGGCCTGACGATATTGGGAGCGCTCCCACGCTCCCCTCCCCTTCATCGACGGGATCGCCATGCGCAGAACACGACCCGGCCCCCGCCGGCTGCTCGCCGGCCTCACCCTGGCCGCGGGCCTCCTCGCCGGCGCGCTCCCCGCGACCGCCGCACCCGGGACACCCGCCCGCCCCGCCCCCTCCGCCGCACCCGCCCCCACGGCGGCGGCCCCGGCGTACACCTGGAAGAACGTCCGGATCGACGGCGGCGGCTTCGTCCCCGGCATCGTCTTCAACCGGGCCGAGAAGAACCTCGTCTACGCCCGCACCGACATCGGCGGCGCCTACCGCTGGAACCAGGCCGACTCCTCCTGGATCCCGCTCCTCGACCACGTCGGCTGGGACGACTGGGGGCACACCGGTGTCGTCGGTCTCGCCACCGACTCCGTCGACCCCGACCGCGTCTACGCCGCCGTCGGCACCTACACCAACGACTGGGACCCCGGCAACGGCGCCGTCCTCCGCTCCACCGACCGAGGCGCCACCTGGCGGCGCGCCGACCTCCCGTTCAAGCTCGGCGGCAACATGCCCGGCCGCGGCATGGGCGAGCGCCTCGCGATCGACCCGCACCGCAACAGCGTCCTCTACCTCGGCGCCCCCAGCGGCCACGGCCTCTGGCGCTCCACCGACTCCGGCGCCACCTGGGCGAAGGTCACCTCCTTCACCAACCCCGGCGGCTTCCAGCAGGACCCCACCGACACCAGCGGCTACAACTCCGACCAGCAGGGCATCGTCTGGATCACCTTCGACGAGTCCACCGGCACCCCCGGCACCGCCACCAGGACGATCTACGCGGGCGTCGGCGACAAGGACAACGCGGTCTACCGCTCCACCGACGCCGGCGCCACCTGGAGCCGGCTGCCCGGCCAGCCCACCGGCCTCCTCGCCCACAAGGGCGTCCTCGACGCCAGGAACGGCCACCTCTACCTCGCCTACAGCGACCGGGCCGGCCCGTACGACGGCGGCAAGGGGCAGGTCTGGCGGTACGCCACCGCCACCGGCACCTGGACCGACATCAGCCCCGTCGCCGAGGCCGACACCCACTACGGCTTCAGCGGCCTGACCGTCGACCGGAGCGACCCGGGCACCCTGATGGTCGCCGCCTACAGCTCCTGGTGGCCCGACACCCAGATCTTCCGCTCCACCGACTCCGGCGCCACCTGGACCCGGGCCTGGGACTACAGCTCCTATCCCACCCGCGCCAACCGCTACACGATGGACGTCTCCTCGGTGCCCTGGCTCACCTGGGGCGCCAGTCCGGCCCCACCCGAGCAGACACCCAAACTCGGCTGGATGACCGAGGCCCTGGAGATCGACCCCTTCGACCCGGACCGCATGATGTACGGCACCGGTGCCACCGTCTACGGCACCACCGAGCTCACGAAGTGGGACCGGAACACCCCCTTCACCATCCGGCCCATGGTCCGGGGCCTGGAGGAGACCGCCGTCCTCGACCTCATCGCGCCCCCGTCCGGCGCCCCGCTCATCAGCGCCCTCGGTGACGTCGGCGGCTTCCGCCACACCGACCTCGGCCAGGTCCCCTCGATGATGTTCACCTCCCCCACCTTCACTTCCACCACGAGCCTCGACTACGCCGAGGCCGACCCGAACACGGTCGTCCGCTCCGGCCACCTCGACGGCGGCCCCCGGATCGCCTTCTCCACCGACAACGGCGCGCACTGGGTCGCCGGCCGTGAGCCCGCCGGCGTCACCGGCGGCGGCACGGTCGCCGCGGCCGCCGACGGCCGCCGCTTCGTCTGGAGCCCGGACGGCACCGCCGGTGTCCACACCACCGCCGGCCAGGGCGCCTCCTGGACGGTGTCCACCGGCATCCCGGCCGGCGCCACCGTCGAATCGGACCGCGTCGACCCGAACACCTTCTACGGCTTCAAGGGCGGGACCTTCTACGTCTCCACCGACGGCGGCCTCACCTTCACCGCCCGCGCCACGGGCCTGCCCGCCAAGGGCGACGTCCGCTTCAAGGCCCTGCCGGGGAAGAAGGGCGACGTCTGGCTCGCCGGCGGCGCCCCCGACGCCTCGTACGGCCTCTGGCACTCCACCGACGGCGGCGCCACCTTCGCGCGCGTCGCCGGGGTCGAGCAGGCCGACGCGATCGGCTTCGGCAAGGCCGCCCCCGGGGCCTCCTACCCGGCGCTCTACACCAGCGCGAAGATCGGCGGGGTGCGCGGCGTCTTCCGCTCCGACGACGCCGGCGCGCACTGGGTCCGCATCAACGACGACGC